>CALZKW010000018.1 GCA_945788095.1 uncultured Prevotellaceae bacterium
TCACTTCGTGTCTTCGTGTGATTTATATTTGTCCGTTCGTTCCGTTGTTAAACCACCCCCACCTCCCCCGCTAAACTCCAATTTGCAAACACAGGCTTTTCCCAGTGAGCCTTAAAAGGACGAATGTCTTGTATATTGCAGCAAGCGTATTGTCCTTTTAACTCCCCTTTTAGACCCTTTTACTTATAAATCCCCCCAAACGTCTGGCAGGCGCGGTAGTCGGCACCCTCCTTGTCCATACCGAAGGCATTCCAGGCGGCAGGACGGAAGATGTCCTTGTCGTCAATGTTGTGCATCGATACGGGGATGCGTAGCATGGAGGCAAGCGTGATGAGATCGGCTCCGATATGTCCGTAGGCGATGGCGCCATGGTTGGCACCCCAGTTGTTCATCACACTGTAGACGTCGCGGAAGGCATCACGACCATCATGCAGACGAGGTACAAACCACGTGGTGGGCCATGTCTTGTCGGTGCGCATGTCGAGCGTGTGGTGTACATCCGCGGGCAGGTCAGCACTCCATCCCTCGGCTATCTGCAGCACAGGACCCAGTCCGCTCACCATGTTGAGGCGAAGCATTGTCAGCGGCATACCGCCACGCGTGAGGAAATGGCTGGAATAACCACCGCCACGGAAGTAGTCGCGATCGGCAGGCATCCACTGCGTAGCCTTCAGACAGGCTTCAGCATCCTCAGGCGTCATCTCCCAGTGAGGTTTCATCGTGGGGTTGCCGTAGGCATCCGTCATGGCTCCAGTGGCATCGAGCGTGGTAGCTCCCGAGTTGATGAGATGGATGAATCCGCCTGCTGCCATACCCTCGGGCTGCCATCCTGTGACACGCTCTACTGCCTCCGGACTCCAGTAGGTGCGCACGTCGCTAAACAAGACGGCACGTCCGGTGAGCAGATGTCCGAAGAGCATGGATATGCCATTGAGGAAGTCATTCTCCGTAGCCAGTATCTTAGGCTCACGGATGCCGTTCCAGTCGTAGCTGGAGCACATGAGCGACTCGGGGAAGTCGAAGTTGGGACGATAGTCAGTCCACTGGCGCTGTCCCTGCACACCACCTACGATGGCGTTGTGACCCAATGCCTCCTCGCTATATCCCATCTCGAGCAGACGCGGATTACCCTCCATAAGATCGCGTATGATGAGCATATTCTTGACCGTAAATTCCCAGTCGGCATCCTTCTCCTCGCGTGTCTTACCCTTGCCCTTGCCGTTGAAGGTAGTCATCGGAGTGCCGGGATGCAGCGGACGGTCCTCGTTGTAGTCATAGCCCTCGTTGGGTTTGCAGTACTGCTCCACCCACTGCATGGCGCGCTCGTATTCCTCGTGGTCGTAGATGCCGAAGTCTACGCGACGCAGTATCTCCACCAGGTCGACATACTCGGTGCGCATGCCCAGATAATGCTGCAGGAAGTCGGCGTCGACTATCGAACCGGCTATGCCCATGCATGTGTTGCCCATCGACAGATAACTCTTGCCTCGCATCGTAGCCACAGCCTGAGCGGCACGTGCCCAGCGCAGTATCTTGTCGGCAGCATCCAGAGGTATGGTGTTGTCGTCGAGATCCTGCACGTCGCGACCATAGATGCCGAAGGCAGGCAATCCCTTCTGTGCGTGAGCAGCCAGTACGGCAGCCAGATAGACAGCTCCTGGACGCTCGGTGCCATTAAATCCCCATACCGCCTTGGGCCAGTGGGGATGCATATCCATTGTTTCCGATCCGTAGCACCAGCATGAGGTGACGGTGATGGTAGAGCCTACGCCCATGCGCTCAAACTTCTCCTGGCATCTGGCGCTCTCCGTGACGCGTCCGATGGTGGTGTCGGCTATGACACACTCCACGGGCGATCCGTCGCCGTTGCGCAGATGGCTGCTGATGAGCGTGGCTACAGCCTGAGCCAATGCCATGGTTTTCTCTTCGAGACTTTCTCTCACACCCCCCTGACGTCCGTCGATGGTGGGGCGAATACCGATTTTGGGATAGTTCATGAGTTCAGGTTTTTCTTAAAGTGATATATTAGATTCGTAATGTCACAGGTTTTTCGGTGGGCAAAGATAAGAAAATATTCCATATATACGCTATCTTTCACGCTTTTTATCTATTTTTGCGGATGAGAAAAGAGAAATACCTTGGCCACTTTGCTTCAGATCAAGGCTGCTATTGCGCAACTACAGGAATGGAATGCAGATCGTTATGATGCTTAGGATTTTCTCCGTTCATCAGATGGCATGAAAGACTTGGCAGCATCCAGTATGCTTATAGCTGCGGTGGGTGAGGGCTTCAAGAATGTAGACAAACTGACGGATGGTAATCTCCTGCCCTTGCGTCCGGAGTGTCCCTGGAGGGGAGGTAAAGGGCATAAGGGATAAGATTGCACACGGAAATTTTGATATAGACCATATTATCATATTTGAGGCTTCCAAGTATGATTTGCCAGAACTGATGCCGGCCATAGATTTCTTCATTGAACACTTACGACAACAAGTTCACCACCAACCATGAAACCCTACAAATTCGAACCATACCTCAAGACAACGATATGGGGAGGCTATCAGATAGCCCCCTTCAAGCGCATCTATACGGCTCAGCCCAACATCGGAGAGTCGTGGGAGATAAGCGGAGTGCCCGGACAGGAAAGTGTGGCCGTGGAACGCGGCATCGTGGATGATGTCGACGTAGGTCTTAATCTCGTGCAACTCATCGATAAATACAAAGGCAAGCTCGTGGGCGAAAAGGTGTATCGCAAGTATGGCAATAAATTCCCGCTGTTGGTCAAGTTTATCGACTCACGCCAGGATCTCTCCGTGCAGGTGCATCCCGACGACCGGCTGGCCATGGAGCGCCATGGATGTGCCGGCAAGACGGAGATGTGGTATATCATCAAGAGCGATGTGGGAGCCAAGATATACTCCGGACTCTCGCAGAGCATCACACCGGCTGACTATGAACGTCTGGCCACTGCCGAACCCGTCAACGGACATTCGGCCATGCAGGATGTCATTGCCACACACGAGGCGCATCAGGGCGATCTGTACTTCCTGCCTGCCGGACGACTGCATGCCATCGGAGCCGGCAACTTCCTCTGCGAGATACAGCAGACGAGCGATGTCACCTACCGCGTCTACGACTTCGGACGCAAGGATCAGCATGGCAATCCCCGACAGCTCCATATCGAACAAGCCAAGGAGGCTATCGACTACCAGGTGTGGCCCGAATACCGCACCTCTTACGATTCCACACAACCCACCTCGCAGCTCATCAACTGTCCTTACTTTGTGGTGCATCGCGTCGTCGTGCAGGTGGCTCAGCAGATAGACTTCCACTGCGACTCCTTCGTGGTGGTGGTATGCCTCTGGGGAGAAGCCAATATCAACGGCATCTCCGTGCGCCAGGGGGAGACACTCCTCGTGCCAGCCTGCGAGAATGTGCTCTACATCTTTGGCAATGCCACCTTCCTGACGGCTACGATGTAGGACCTTCAAGGGTCTGGAAGGGCTCTTAAGAGTAAAGTCGCTATTACTTCCTTTTAACTTCCCTTTTACTCCCTTTTTACTTCTTGCCCAAAAGGGGCGTTCTCCCTGCTAAACCATAAAAGCAGCCCGCATACCATTGAGGCATGCGGGCTGTGGTGTATTGTGTAGTCAGCGATTAGCGAATCTGCTGACCTGCGGTGTTGTAGGTGCGGTCGCCCTTGATGATGACGATCTTGCCGTCGCGCAGCTGCTTGGTGGTTGTCTTGGCAGTCTTGTCTGCTACGTTGTCGATGCCACTGGGATCCTCCTCAGAGTTGGGCATGCCGATGAAGGTAGCCTTGACGGTAGAACCATTGTATGACTGAGCATCAACGGTGATCTTGACACCCTGTGCGTGATCCTCCACGATGATGTTACCGCTCACGAGATAGAAGGGATTGTAGTAGTAATTGCCATCCTCCTCCTCATAGTCGGTCTGCAGGAAGCAACCGTAGTCGTACATGTCGTCGCCACCTACCGATGCCTCAGCGGTGCCAGTCTCGCAGCTGAAACTGATGGGGTAGGTGCCGGGGGCAATACCCTTCTCGTTGACGGTAGCCGCAAAGATGGGGAGCTCCAGCGCGTTCTCGTCGTTGGTGAGGTAGAGCACGGTGTAGTCGAAACCTAAGTACTCGCTCCAGTCTGCCACCTCCAGCTCATTCATAGTGAGGTCGAAGGTACGCACCTCATTGGGCTCCCAGTCGTAGCTGTAGCTGCCCTCATCGCCACCTTCACCACCTTCGCCGCTGTCGAAGTCAACCTCGGGATTCTCCTCGAAGTAAACCTCCACGCTGTAGCAACGCATCTGCTTTACGCAGTTGATGGTCACGGTGGGCTGGTTGATATTGAGCACAGCCAATACGGGATCATTCTCCACGGCATCAACCGAAGCATCTATATAATAGGTCTCACCGGCAGTAGCGTTAGCCTCGAAATCCTTCTTCACGTAGCCATTCACTACTACGGCCTTGATAGCCTTGGTGGCAGTGAAGGTGATGCTGTTGCCAGCGTTGCAGCCGAAGTAATCCTGGGTCTGAGCACCGGCAGTACACTTCACCTCGATGTTGTTCATCACGAAGCTGTAGGCCGTATTGCTGGTCACCTCGCCTGTAGACATCAGCACGGTAGGCTCGCCATACTGATAGTTGGGATCGAGCGAAGGATTCTGGCTGGGATTGTCGCCGCCAGGCTCATTGCCGCTGCCGGTGTTGCCGTCGATGGCATCAGCAGTCACTGCGATGGTCTTGATGTAGATGCTCTTCTCCACGCGTGTGAGGGTGATAACGAGATCGCCAGATGCGGTGGTCTGACCGGGGAAGGTGCGAGTGACGGCAGTCTCCTTGTTCAGCACATAATTGCCCCACGAGGTGCCGCCTACGCTTACCTCCATGCTGTTCTTCAGATCGATGTTGCACGATGAGGTGATCTCCACCTTGGATGCATTCTTCACACCCTTGAGAGTGATGGTAGTGCTTGATGTCCACTGTGCGCCACGTGCGCTGTTGGTAGTCTCAAATCCGTATGGAGCTACGCTTGCCTCCCATCCCTGGGGGATAGAGGAAGAGAAGTCATACTCGAATGTTTCGGCCATAGCAGGCATGCTGCATGCTGCCAGGATGGCCACGAAGAGACTCTTGACGAGTCCGAGAGTGTAGTTTTTCTTCATAGACATTGTTGTGAATGACTGATAATATGAGAGATAATAGTTGTTACATTACCCTTTGGAGCACTAAAGGTTGATACTTACGCCAGCCATGAATGTGGCTTTGGGCATAGGCATGCCGTCGATGGGCGCATAGCGCTGAGCCAGCAGGTTGTCGCCCTTCACCCACAGTCGCATCTGGGGCAGTATGCGGTAGGAGAGGGTGACATTGAGCATGCACCATCCGTCGGTGTTGCCGGGGGTGGATCCCGATGGCAACTTGGTGTAGAGACCCTCGACGAACTGCATGCCCATGCTGGCTTTCCACTTGCCGTATGACATGTCGGCACCCACATAGCCCTTATACTGTGGTGTGGCAAGCAGCGGTTCCTGCATGTGGATGTACGAGTGGTTGGTCGACAGCAACCAGTGGGCATTGATGCGCCAGGTGAGGTCAGCCTCTACGCCGGCATTCTTGAAGTAGCCCGTGTTGACATTCTGCGAGGCGATGGTCTGTATCAGATTGTCGCCCTTCATCAGGAAGGCATTCACACCATACGACAGACGTCCCTGCATGAGGGAGTGCTGCCAGGCCAGTTCGTAGTTGGTCATGCGTTCTGGCTGTAGCGCCTGGTTGGCAGAACCATAGAGGAAGAGTTCCTTGGTAGTCGGATTGCGGTATCCCTTGCCGACATTCGCCTTGATTGTAGCACCCTGCATGGGGCGTATGATGATGGCTCCCTGAGGTATCCATTCGCCACCGGTGATGTTGTGATGGTCGTAGCGAAGGCCGGCATCGAGGGTGACGCGCGGTCCGATACTCTGCTTGATGTCTACATAGGCAGCCACCTCATTGTTGTGCACATGGCAGCTCTGCTTGAG
The DNA here is from genome assembly GCA_945788095.1 of uncultured Prevotellaceae bacterium. Lineage (GTDB taxonomy): Bacteria > Bacteroidota > Bacteroidia > Bacteroidales > Bacteroidaceae > Physcousia. Next base: position 6,046 of record CALZKW010000018.1, read on the forward strand.
TCGCTGTGGCGTGGTGACGAGCTGTCCGGTGGCACGGCTGGTGTAGTAGGCGCGTCCGTAGATGTGCTGGTAGTCGATGCCCGCGGTGATGGTGTTGCCGGGCAACAGGTATAGCACCTCACTCATGCTCACGCCAGCCAGTGCATCGCGCGAACGGAAGAGGTCGATCTGCGGAGTGCCTGGCGACAAGGGGGTGGAGACGTAGCCATCGTTCACCTTATGGCGTCCGAAGTTGTCGTAGACGTTGATGCGACCTGTGGCACGTCGGTAGTTGTTGGTGACTCCGATGCTTGCCATGCCACGCGTGATCCATTGGTCAGCTTCGAGTTTGGGCTTACTCGTAGTGCCGGGATTGGAAGCAGAGAAGTGTGTCATGTCCAGATCGGCATACGCCTGCCAATGCGAGTTGATGTCGTAGGCCAGTTTGACATAGCCACCATACTGCTCGAATCCCATGTGCGGGCGGTGATTGTCCGAGCGTCCGTATTGTGCGGCTACGGTGGATGAGAATCGTCCGTGCTTCACCTGATAGTTGGCATCGCCCTGAAAGGTGCCATACGAACCCGCTCCGAGGTTGATGTGCGTCTTCATGCCATCCTCCTTGGTGCTGCGGGTCACAATGTTGACGACGCCACCCATGGCATTCGACCCATAGAGCACGGATGCCGGACCGCGCACCACCTCCACACGCTCAGCCATGATGGTCTGGTAGGCGTCGCTGATGCTATGTCCGAAGATGCCCTGATACTGAGGTTTGCCGTCGATGAGCACCATCACCTGTCCGTTGACCGACTGCATGCCGCGTATGCTGATGCCGCCGGCTGCTCCGCTGCTCACGCCATAGCCCATCAGCGAACGACTGGTGGTGAAGAGACCGGGTACATGATAGGTGAGCGTAGGCAGCACATTCTGTTCGTGGTGCTTCAGCAGCGTCTGTCGGTCAACGGAGGTTACGGTGGCAGATACCTGGCTCGACTTCTCCACGGCGCGTGTGGCAGTTACTACGATGTGCTCGAGGTCGGTGGTGTCTTGCTGAGCACGAGCGGTGGGTGTTATGCCAATGGCCAGCAGGAGCGAGGGGATGAGATGTGTATGCTTCATATTATGCTGTATGGCGAAGCGATGAATTGCTCCGCACAATGGGGGCGCTGGATTATTTAAGCTTGATGACCTTATATTTCTTAGAGCCCAGACCGATCTTCTCGGCATGGTCGATGGTGTGTGTGCCGTGGCGTGTGGTGATGCGCTCGATGAGAGGTTTGTTGTCGTCGCCGGGCTTCCCATCATAGTTCATCACCATGTCGACGCATGCCTGGTCGAGCGCCACGGGGTCAAGACTTGCCATGATGCCGAGGTCCTGCATCTCGGGTTTGGCGGGATGACCATCGCAGTCGCAGTCCACCGAGAGGTTGTTCATCACGTTGATGTAGATGACGCGTCCGCCCATATAGTCGTGTACAGACTGAGCTGCAGCAGCCATCGACTCCAGGAAGGCATCCTGAGGCTGTGTGTGCTTCCATGCCTCAGCGGGTATGGTCGACACGCCGTGAGAGTGGATGTAGGCCTTGCCGGCAGTCGAAGCCACACCGATGGATGCATTCTTGAGCACGCCTCCGTAGCCACCCATGGTGTGACCCTTGAAGTGTGCGAGGTTGATCATCCAGTCGTAGTGTGCCAGATGCTCACCCACGATATTGTACTTGATCCAGCGGCGGTCCTTGACGGGTATGCGGATGTCCTCATGCTCGTCCATGATGTCGCAAGCGAAGATGCTGTCGAAGCCATGGTCGTGGATGGTCTCCCAGTGCTTCTTGGGGTCCTGGCGTGTGCCGCCATAGGCTGTGCAACACTCCACGATGGTGCCGTTGACCTCCTCCACGAGGTTGCGAATGAGGGTGGGGCGGAGGTAGTGCTGATTGCCTCCCTCGCCTGTACTGATCTTGACGCAGACGCGTCCTTCCGCTTTGACTCCGAGAGCCTTATAGATCTTTACTAAAGCTTCGGGTGAAATCTCCTTGGTGTAGTATACCTTAGACTGTGCCATGCCCGTGAGGCTCACGATGGCCATGGCGGCGATGATGAATAGTCGTTTCATTGTGTGGTTGGTTTGGTGATTAATGCGAGGCGGTGTATCGCCTCGAACAGTGGTTAGTTGAGGCCGCGTGCCTGCTTGAAGGCGGTGTCTACGGGCTTGCGTCCGGCAAACTGCTCGAAGAGAACCATAGGCTCTTCCGATCCGCCCTTCTCGAGGAAGGTCTGCTTGAAGCGGGTGGCGAGATCCTTGTTCCAGATATTGCCCGACTGGCGGAAGATGTCGAAGGCATCCTTGTCTAATACCTCTGCCCAGAGATAACCGTAGTAGCCTGCGCTGTAGCCGCCCGAGAAGATGTGGTTGAAGTAGGTAGAGCGGTAGCGGGGAGCTATCTCGGGGATGAGTCCCATCTCCTGGCATACCTTACGCTCAAAGCCTTCGATGTCGATACCCTCCACGGAGGTCAGTTCGTGCCACTTCATGTCGAGGATAGAGGCAGCACAAAGTTCAGTGGTCATAAAGCCCTGGTTGAACTTCAGTGAATTGTTGATCTTCTCCACCAGTTCGGCGGGGATAGCCTCACCCTTGTCGTTGATGGCATATTCGGCCAAGAGTTCGGGCTGGAAAGCCCAGTTCTCATTAAACTGCGACATCATCTCCACGAAGTCGCGTGTCACGCTTGTGCCGCTCACTGAGGGGTATGTACACTGGCTCAGCAGACCATGGAGGGCATGACCAAACTCATGGAACATGGTCTGTACGTCGTCGATGCTCATCTCCTCAGCCAGGTTGCCCACGTTGACGATGATGGGGCGCACCATCTCACCCTTGGCATTGCGATACTGGTCGCGCACATTGTTCATCCATGCACCACCGCGCTTGCTCTCGCGAGGCAGCCAGTCGGTGGTGAAGATGCCGAGCAGATTGCCCTCTGCGTCGCTCACCTTGTAGGTGGTCACGAACTCCTCGTTGTAGGCAGGCACGTCGGTGAGCTTCTCCATCTCGATACCATAGAGCTTCTTGGCGCAGAGGAAGATGCCCTTCTCTACATTCTCCAGGCGGAAGTAAGGTTTGGTGAGGCTCTCGTCGAGGTCATACTTAGCCTTGCGCACACGCTCTGCATAGTGCCACCAGTCCCATGCCTCTATCTTGGTGCCGGCGGGGAGCTTGCCTGCAGCGATGTCCTTGTCCATCTCCTGCTGCATGTCTGCTATCTCAGCCTTGGCACGCTTGACGGCATCGGTCATGATACCTGCGAGGAAGGCATCTACGGTCTTGGCGTCGTGAGCCATCTTGGGTTCGAGGATATAGTCGGCGGGAGAGTCGTAGCCCATGATGTTGGCCTTCTCGATGCGCAGACGCATGATGTCGAGGATGAGCTGCTTGTTGTCGTTGTCGTTGCCATTGTTGCCGCGCATGGTGTATGCCTCATACATGTCCTTGCGCTTCTGGCGGTCGGCAGTGGTGGTCATGGCAGTGGGATACTCCGACACGCTGATGCCGAAGCGGTCCTTGAAGGCATTGCTCTCTGCCAGTATGTTGTTGCCCACCTTCTGTGTCTTGGTGGCCAGTTCGGTATTGATTTCGCGCAGACGAGCCTGCTTGGTGCTGTCCAGACCGATGCCGCTACGCTCGAAGTCCTCGAAGTGCTTCTTTAATACCATCTCCTGCTCGCGGGTCAGGTTGCTATGGTCGCCCTTCCACAATGTGGCGATGCGCTCGTAGAGACCCTTGTTGAACGACACGTTGTCGCCATGCTCTGTCATCAGGGGTATGGCCAGTTCGACTACGGAGTCGAGTGCCTCGCTGCGGTCAGTCTCACTCACGTTGTAGAGCACACCCGACACACGGCTCAGTATGCTGCCAGAGTATTCGAGGGGCACGATGGTGTTGTCAAAGGTGGGTGCCTCCTTGCAGTTGACGATAGCGTCTATCTCAGCCTGCTGCTGTTCGATACCAGCCTTGATGGCAGGTATGTAGTCATCGATGCCGATTTCGCTGAATGGGGGTATGCCATAGGGTGTGTCCCACTCGGCCAACAGGGGGTTGCCACTCTTCTCTGTGCATGCTGTCAGTGTTACTGCTGCTACCATGGATGCTACAAGTTTCTTCATTGTCTTCTGTATGTTATGTAAAAATTAGTTGCTTCCGGATGCCAAAGTTATAGTAAATTGATGAAACGGCAAAGGTAAAGGAGGATTTTTAGGTTATTAGGTTTTAGGTCGCTTCGCTTTTGGGGGTAGGGGGGCAACAGAATTATACGGAAGAATTGACTCGTACAAGGGAATGTATGGATAGCGCTTACCTGCTGCTAAGGATAGCGCTTACCTGCTGCTAAGGATAGCGCTCTCCTGCTAACGAGGATAGTCGTCTGCTTCATTGACTATGGTCGTTTGCTGTTGGTTTATTTAACAAGACGGTTTAGCTCGACGAAGTCAACGGGCATGCGCTCGGCATCCCGAAGGGTGACGCTTCGCAGCTTGCCTGCAGAAGAATTACATGAATGCCGCAACGCGCCTCGCTGGGGCGTGTTGCGGCTTATCATCGTTTTTCCATCCACTTTTTATTTATCGTACGTCTATTGCAGTATCTTTCTATATTTATTGATATTATATTTCATCTACTCGGGCTTGGGGGCTCCGTTGCTTCGCTCGCTGTCTTATGGGGTATCAGCTATGGTTGGTGGGCTTAGTCGCCGTATTCGTCCCATGCCTTGATGGCCAAGTCGTCGAGACTCATCTGCGTAAAGGCCTGGATGAAGGCAGAGGCCAGACGCGTGTTGGTGATGAGAGGCACATTGAAGTCGATGGCTGCACGACGTATCTTGTAGCCGTTGGAGAGTTCGCGCGTGGTGAGATTCTTGGGTATGTTGACCACCATGTCTATTTCCTTCTGGCGTATCATGTCGAGAGCCTGAGGCTGTCCCTCCTCGCTGGGCCAGTAGACCTGGGTGCATCGGATGCCATTCTCGATGAGGAAGCGGTAGGTGCCGCCTGTGGCATAGAGCTGGTATCCTTTGTCCATCAACTGACGACAGGCGGGCAGCAAGGATGCCTTCTGCTTGGCATCGCCCGATGAGATGAGCACCGAATGCTCGGGCACACGCAGACCTACGGAGAGCATCGACTTGAGGATGGCGCAGTTGGTGTCGTCGCCAAGACATCCCACCTCGCCCGTAGAACTCATGTCGACGCCCAGCACGGGGTCGGCTTTCTGCAGACGGCTGAATGAGAACTGCGATGCTTTGATACCTACGTAGTCGAGGTCGAACTCCGTCTTGGTGGGACGCTCGTAGGGTGCCTGGAGCATGATCTTGGAGGCAAGTTCGATGAGGTTTATCTTGAGCACCTTGCTCACGAAGGGGAAGGAGCGTGAGGCGCGGAGGTTGCACTCGATGACCATGATGTCGTTGTCGCGGGCCATAAACTGGATGTTGAAGGGGCCTGATATCTGCAGCTCCTGGGCTATCTTCTTTGCCACCTTCTTGATGCGGCGCATGGTCTCCACGTAGAGCTTCTGTGGGGGGAACTGTATGGTGGCATCGCCTGAGTGCACGCCTGCATACTCCACATGCTCGGAGATGGCATAGGCTACTATCTCGCCTTTGTCTGCCACAGCATCCATCTCTATCTCCTTGGCTCCCTCGATGAAGCGCGAGATGACCACGGGATGCTTCTTGCTCACGTTGGCAGCCATGCGGAGGAAGCGCACCAGCTCATCCTGGTTGGAGCAGACATTCATGGCCGCTCCCGACAATACATACGATGGCCGCACCAGCACGGGAAAACCTACCTGGGCGATAAACTCGTTGACATCGTCCATGTTGGTCAGCTCCTTCCATGCAGGCTGCACCACGCCGATACGGTCGCACATGGATGAGAACTTCTGTCGGTCCTCCGCATTGTCGATATACTGGGCCTGTGTGCCGAGGATGGGCACCTGCTGTTCGTCCAGACGGATGGCCAGGTTGTTGGGTATCTGTCCGCCCACCGAGAGAATGACGCCGTGGGGCTGCTCCAAGTCGATGATGTCCATGACGCGCTCAAAAGTGAGCTCGTCGAAGTAGAGACGGTCGCACATGTCGTAGTCGGTCGACACGGTCTCGGGGTTGTAGTTGATCATCACGCTCTGGTAACCCTCGCGGCGGGCTGTCTGCAGGGCATTGACCGAGCACCAGTCGAACTCTACCGATGAACCGATGCGGTAGGCTCCCGAACCAAGCACGATGACGCTGCCCTTGTCGAGAGTGATGTCGCTGGCCACACCACTATAGGTAAGGTATAGGTAGTTGGTCTGTGCGGGGAATTCGCCTGCCAGTGTGTCAATCTGCTTGATGACGGGCAGGATGCCCAACTCCTTGCGGCGCTGACGTACAGCGAGACTTGCCTCGCCATCACCGATGACGGAGCGTGCTACCTGGAAGTCGGAGAATCCCTTGCGCTTGGCTTCGCGCAGCAGGGTGGCAGGCACGTCGTTGATGCTGTTGTAGGCAGCCAACTGCTCGTCGGTGCGCACGATGCCCATGAGCTTCTGCAGGAACCATCGGTCTATCTTGGTCAACTGATGTATCTGCTCCACGTCGTAGCCAGCCTTCATGGCTTTGGAGATGACGAAGACACGCTTGTCGGTGGGTTCGCGCAGAGCCTTGTCGATGTCGTCCACCTTGAGTTCCTTGTTGCCCACAAAGCCGTGCATGCCCTGGCCTATCATGCGCAGTCCCTTCTGGATGGCTTCCTCAAAGGTGCGACCGATGGCCATCACCTCGCCTACCGACTTCATGCTCGATCCCAGTTCGCGGTCTACGCCCTGGAATTTACCAAGGTCCCAGCGAGGTATCTTGCACACCACATAGTCGAGGGCTGGCTCAAAGAATGCCGATGTGGTCTTTGTCACCGAATTCTGGAGGTCGAACAAGCCGTAGCCCAGACCGAGTTTGGCGGCTACGAATGCCAGAGGATAACCCGTGGCCTTGGATGCCAGGGCAGAGGAACGCGACAGACGGGCATTAACCTCGATGACGCGATAGTCCTCCGACTGTGGGTCGTAGGCATACTGCACGTTACACTCGCCCACGATGCCGATGTGGCGGATTATCTTGATGGAGAGTTCACGCAGCTTGTGGTAGTCGCGGTTGGAGAGTGTCTGCGAGGGAGCCACTACGATAGACTCGCCGGTGTGGATGCCCAGAGGGTCGAAGTTCTCCATGTTGCACACGGTGATGCAGTTGTCAAAACGGTCGCGCACCACCTCATACTCCACTTCCTTCCATCCCTTCAGACTCTTCTCCACGAGTATCTGGGGCGAGAAGGACAGCGCCTTGGTGCCGATGGCATTGAGCTGCTCCTCGTCGTCGCAGAATCCCGAACCGAGTCCGCCCAGGGCGTAGGCAGCACGGATGATGACGGGATAGCCCAGATCGCTGGCTGCCTGGCGAGCCTCCTCGAGGGTGTTGCAGGCATGACTCTTGATGGTGCTGACGCCTATCTCATCGAGTTTCTCCACGAAGAGCTCGCGGTCCTCGGTGTCGATGATAGCCTGCACGGGGGTGCCCAATACCTTCACGTCATACTTCTCCAGCACGCCGCTCTCATAGAGCTTCACGCCACAGTTGAGCGCCGTCTGTCCGCCAAAGCTCAGCAGGATGCCGTCGGGGCGCTCCTTCTCGATGACCTTCTCTACGAAATAGGGTGTGACGGGCAGGAAGTAGACACGGTCGGCCACGCCTTCGCTGGTCTGCACGGTGGCGATGTTGGGATTGATGAGGATGCTGGTGATGCCCTCTTCCTTGAGAGCCTTGAGCGCCTGAGAACCGGAGTAGTCAAACTCGCCTGCCTCGCCTATCTTGAGGGCGCCCGATCCGAGCAGGAGTACTTTCTTGATATCTTGTGACATAGATGTAGCTGTGGGTTATAGGAGTGAAAAGAACTGACCGAATATAAACTCTGTGTCCGTGGGGCCGCTGCATGCCTCGGGATGGAACTGTGCCGAAAACCAGGGTTTGGTCTTGTGGCGGATGCCCTCGTTCGACCCGTCATTCATGTTGATGAAGAGGGGTTCCCAGTCCTCGGGTATGGTGGCGTTGTCCACGGCATAGCCATGATTCTGCGAGGTGATGAAGCACTTCTCTGTGGGCTTGCCGTCCTGCATGAGACGCACGGGCTGGTTGTGTCCGCGATGACCATACTTGAGTTTCGTTACTATGGCACCTGCGGCCAGTGACAATACCTGATTGCCCATGCAAATGCCATAGATAGGTTTGCCGGTCTTCATAAACTCCCTGACGTGCTCCACCGTCTTCAGGCAGAGGTTGGGGTCGCCGGGACCGTTGGAGATGAAGAGTCCGTCGATGTCCGTCAGTTGGTTGAAGTCATAGTCCCAGGGCACAACGGTGATGTGGGTGTCATACTTGAGCAGTTCGCGGATGATGTTCTGCTTCACGCCCATGTCCACGAGGCATACGTGCTTCTGGCCGTTGCCGTAGTGCTCCACCTCGCGGGTGCTCACGATGGCCACCTGGTTGACGAGGTTGGGATTCTCAAAGGGGATGTCCTCGCCGTTGTCGAATACGATCTTGCCCACCATTGAGCCGTGCTCGCGCAGCACCTTGGTCAGTTCGCGTGTGTCGATGCCCTCGATGCCCACTATCTGCTCCTCCTTGAGCCAGTCGGCCAGCGAGCGGTTGGCGTTCCAGTGGCTATACTCCTCCGAGTAGTCGCTCACCACCAAGGCACGCACGTGGATGTGGTCGCTCTCATAATACGACGAGAGTCCATTGGCCTCTTCCTGTGCGGATGGTACTCCATAGTTGCCCACGAGGGGGAATGTCATCACAAGTATCTGTCCGCTATACGAGGGGTCGGTAAGGCTCTCGGGGTAACCCATCATGGCGGTGTTGAAGACCACCTCGCCTGTTACGGCCTTCTCGTAGCCGAAGCTGGTGCCGTGGAATGTGCGTCCGTCCTCGAGCACCAATGTCACTGTTCTTTTTTGCATAGTATATCGATGATTGGTCTGATTGGAGGTTATTGGCCTTATTGGTCTAATTAGTCATATTAGCCTTATTGGGCTTGTGTTGCTGCTACTCACCCTTCAGTTGTGCACAGCGCTCTATCGCTTCGAGGCAATCCTCGCGGCGACCGAAGGCGGTGAGGCGTACGTAGCCTTCACCCGAGGGACCAAAACCTACGCCGGGGGTGGTGACGAGGGCAGCCTCGTGGAGCAACGTGTCGAACATCTGCCATGATGTGACGCCCTGGGGAGTCTTTAGCCAGATGTAGGGGGCATCCTCGCCACCGCTCACCTCGTAGCCCATCTGACTGAGTGCCTCGCGGATGAGACGTGCATTCTCCATGTAGTAGGTGATGGTGGCCTTGACCTGCTGCTTGCCCTCAGGACTGTAGATGGCCTCCGCACCACGCTGGGTGATGTAGCTGCAACCATTAAACTTGGTGCATTGGCGGCGGTTCCATAGCTGATTGAGCGGTGTGTTGTCGAAGACGAGTTCCTTGGGCACCACGGTGTAGCCGCAACGAGTGCCGGTGAAGCCTGCCGTCTTGGAGTAGCTACGCAGTTCGATGGCACATTGCTTGGCCCCCTCTACCTCAAAGATGGTGTGGGGGATGTCGTCGTGCTGTATGTAGGCCTCGTAGGCCGAGTCGTAGATGATGAGGCTATGCTCGCGCAGGGCGTAGTCGACCCATGCCTTGAGTTGCTGGCGGGTGAGTACGGCTCCCGTGGGGTTGTTGGGATAGCAGAGGTAGATGATGTCAATGTGCTCCTGGGGCACGGTGGTAAGCAGATGGATGTGGCGTCCGGCCATCACGTTGCTGTCTACGTAGACGGGATAGACGGGGTCGATGACGCCCACGCTGCAGTCTGCCGAGAGTATGTCGCCGATGTTGCCGCAGTCGCTCTTGGCACCATCGCTCACGAAGATCTCATCGAGCTCGATCTTCACACCGCGGGGCGCATAGTCATTGTCTGCAATGGCCTGGCGCAGGAAGTCGTAGCCTTGCTCTGGTCCGTAGCCGCGGAAGGTGTCGCTGCTGGCCATCTCGTCGACGGCTCGGTGCATGGCCTCGATACAGGCCTGGGGCAGGGGTTGCGTCACATCGCCTATACCCAGACTGATAACGCGCTTGTCGGGGTGCTCTGCCTTGAAGGCACGCACCTTCTTGGCAATATCAGAGAAGAGGTAACTGCTCTGGAGGTTGAAGTAATTCTTGTTGATCATAGGAGTGTATTAGTCTTATTGGTCTAATTAGTCTAATTGGCCTAATAGGTCAAATAGGGGATTGGGTGTTATTCTGGGAGTTCTCCTTCGAATACTGTTTCGGCGGGGCCTGTCATCAGTATGTGTTCGTCCTGGGTGTAGGTGATGTGGAGTTCGCCGCCATCCATGCGTACGGTGGCGTTGCGGCTGGCACGCCAGGTGAGGAAGGCTGCTACGGCTGTGGCGCAGGCTCCGGTGCCGCAGGCTTGGGTCACTCCGCTGCCACGCTCCCACACACGCATCCGGAGCACACCATCGGGGAGTACCTGCACAAACTCCACGTTGGTGCGCTGGGGGAAGAGGGGGTGGTGCTCCACAAGGGGACCTATCTTCTCGATGTCCACCTCGCTGATGTCCTCCACGAAGATGACCACATGGGGATTGCCCATGCAGACGTACTTGCCCTTGAGCGCGAGGCTGTCTACGTCGATGGTTACGTCATCGAGGTTGCCGCTTGGTGTGGCCACCTGGAGCGGATTGCTGATGAGGGGTGTGCCCATGTCTACGGTGGCAGAGTGTACCTGGTCGTCTTCGTCGGGGTGGAGCGTGATGCGCTTGATGCCCGAGAGGGTGTCGAGGGTGATGTCTGTCTTGTCGGTCAGTCGGTGGTCGTAGACAAACTTGCCTACGCATCGCGAACCATTGCCGCACATCAGCGCTTCGGTGCCATCGGCATTGAAGATGCGCATGCGGAAGTCGGCCACCTCGCTACGGCTCACCAGTATCAGTCCGTCCGAACCGATGCCTGTGTGAGGCTTGCTCAGACGGATGCTCATCTCTTCGGGATTCTCTATGGGGTAGAGGTCTGTGTTGACATAGATGTAGTCATTGCCCAGACCATGCATTTTGGTAAATCGTATCATAAATAATTAAGTTAAAAGTGAAAAGTGAAAAGTTTGCTACCGCATGGGGGTTGTTCTGTTTCCTGTTTTTACTTTTCACTTTTCGTTTTTCGTTTTTGACCTTCGGTCGAGTCTGCTCACGCTCGGCATAGCTCATCCGGGGCATGGCTCTGCGCTCGCTCACTCGCAGACTTCACTTCAGCGCGCCAGCGCTGATTTGATGAAGTCCATAAACAGGGGATGGGGGTGGAGCACGGTGCTCTGGTATTCGGGGTGGAACTGTGTGCCGACGAACCAGCGGTGGGTGGGTATCTCTACGATTTCCACCAGGTTGGCCTCGGGGTTGCGGCCCACACACTTCATGCCCTTGGCCTCGTATTCTGCCAGGTATTCGTTGTTGAACTCGTAGCGGTGGCGGTGGCGCTCGCTCACCTGGGTGCTGCCATAGATGGCGGCTACGCGCGAACCTTCCTCGAGCTGGCATCCGTAGGCGCCGAGGCGCATCGTGCCGCCCATGTTGGATATGTTCTTCTGGTCCTCCATCATGTCGATGACGTTGTGGGGGGTTGTCTCATCCATCTCGCGGCTGTTGGCATCGCGGTAGCCCAGCACGTTGCGTGCAAACTCGATGACCATCATCTGCATGCCCAGGCATATACCCAGACAGGGCACGTCGTAGGTGCGTGCATACTCCACGGCTAATATCTTGCCCTCGATGCCACGCTGTCCGAATCCGGGGCAGATGACGAGTCCGTCCTGACCGGAGAGTTTCTCCTGGATGTTGTCGGGGGTGAGAAACTCCGAGTTGATGAATGTGATCCTTATCTTGCGGTGGTTGTAGGTGGCGGCGTGCGACAGGCTCTCGCTGATGCTCTTGTAGGCATCCTGCAGGTCATACTTGCCCACCATGCCGATACGTACCTCCTCGGTGGCCTCAGCGCGGAGGTTGAGGAAGTTGCGCCATGGTCCCAACTGGGGTGTTTCGCCCACGGGGATGCCCATCTTGCGCATGATGGCGGCGTCGAGTCCCTGTCGCTGCATGCTGACGGGCACCTCGTAGATGCTGGGCATGTCCTCGCTCTGGATGACGCACTCGAGGTCTACGTTGCAGAATCCGGCAACCTTCTGTCGCATCTGGTCGTCGAGATGCTTCTCGGTGCGGAGTACCAAGACGTCGGGCTGTATGCCGTAGCTGAGCATCTCCTTGACGGAGTGCTGTGTGGGTTTGGTCTTGAGCTCGCCAGCTGCCTTGAGGTAGGGCACATAGGTGAGATGTACGCTGATGGCGTCGCGCCCGAGTTCCCACTTCAGCTGGCGTATGGCCTCGAGGAAGGGTGCGCTCTCGATGTCGCCGATGGTGCCGCCTATCTCGGTGATGACGAAGTCGTACTGGCCCGTCTCACCCAGATGCTTGATGTTGTGCTTAATCTCGTCGGTGATGTGAGGCACCACCTGTATGGTCTTGCCCAGATAGTCACCGCGTCGCTCCTTGTCGATGACGCTCTTGTAGATGCGGCCGGTGGTCATGGAGTTGGCACGTGTGGTCTGTATGCCTGTAAATCGCTCGTAGTGTCCGAGGTCGAGGTCGGTCTCCATGCCGTCAACGGTGACGTAGCATTCGCCGTGCTCGTAGGGGTTGAGCGTGCCAGGGTCGATATTGATATAGGGGTCAAACTTCTGTATGGTGATGTTGTAGCCGCGTGCTTGCAGCAGTTTGCCGATAGAGGCCGATATGATGCCTTTGCCGAGGGAGGACACCACGCCTCCGGTTACGAATATATATTTTGCCATGATAGGAAGCCCCACCCCCGCCTCCCCAAGGGGAGGAGCCTCAGATGACAAGGGGGCATTAGGGGTATTAAATGTATTAAGTATTATTTCTATTGACCTTCCGTCGAATCTGCTTATGCTCGGCAGAGTTCTTCGTACCACTTGCAGTAAGCCTCTCGGCACATGCGCTCACCGCCAGGGGTGGGGTAGTGGCCCGAGAAGTACCAGTCGCCGGGATGGTTGGGGATGGCCTCGTGTAGTCCCTCCAGGCTTTGGAATATGAGTTGGATGGGCGTCTCCACCTCTGCGGGTCGCAGCAGCTGGACCATCTTGATGTTGAGTTCCTCGGGTGTGAAGGGCTTGTAGATGCGGCGCACGGGGTTGCCCTTGCTCTGCTGTTTGCAAGCCTCGTAGACTTCGCCCAGCAGGTGGTCCATGCCGCGCTCGCGGATGAGGGCTACGGCAGCCTGGAAGGCAATGAACTCGCCCATGCGGCTCATGTCGATGCCATAGAAGTCGGGGTAGCGTATCTGCGGTGCACTGCTCACGATGATAATCTTGCGTGGACGGAGGCGATCGAGGATGCGTATGATGCTCTCGCGCAGGGTGGTGCCGCGCACGATGCTGTCGTCGATGACTACGAGGTGGTCGGTGCCGGGTGTGACTGTGCCGAAGGTGATGTCGTAGACGTGGGCCGCCAGGTTGTTGCGGCTGCTGCCCTCGGTGATGAAGGTGCGGAGCTTGATGTCCTTCCACACCACCTTCTCTTCTCTCACCGTCGAGAGGGGTTTGCCTACGTCTACGCAATGCTGGCGCATGCCCTCCATCATGCCGTGGTAGGCCACCTCGGCTGTGTTGGGGATATAGGAGAAGACGCTGTGCTCCACATCGCCCCCGATGCTCTCGAGTATGGCATCGCGAAGCTGGTAGCCCAGACGCTTGCGCTCGCGGTGGATGTCCTGGTCATTGCCTCGGCTGAAGTATATGCGCTCGAAGGAGCATGCCGCATAGGGGGTCGGTTGTATGATCTGGTCGAGGCGTATCTCTCCGGCTGCATTGACCATCAGTGCCTGGCCGGGCATGAGTTCGTTGACCTTAGTGACATCCACCGAGAAGGTGGTCTGCAATACGGGGCGCTCGCTGGCCACGGCTACAATCTCGTCGTCGATGTAGTAGAAGGCAGGTCGTATGCCCGATGGGTCGCGCATGGAGAAGAACTCGCCGCTGCCCGTGAGTCCGCACATCACGTATCCGCCGTCGAAGTGAGGCATCGTGGTGCGCAGCACGTTGGCCGTGTCCACATGGCTGTCGATGTAGCGGGTGATGTCGAGCCCCAGGAGCCCCAGACCCTGTGCCTCCTGGAAGAGGCGCTCCACCTCGCGGTCGAGGCGGTGGCCCATGAGTTCAAGCAGTATGTAGGTGTCGCTATAGAGGCGTGGGTACTGGCCCTGCGAGGTGAGAAAGTCGAATACCTCCTGTATGTTGGTCATATTGAAGTTCCCGCAGAGGCAGAGGTTCTTCGACTTCCAGTTGTTGCGGCGCAGGAAGGGGTGTACGTACTTCAGTCCGCCCTTGCCGGTGGTGGAGTAGCGCAGATGGCCCATGTAGAGGCTGGCATCGTTCCATCCTCTCTCGGCATCCTCTTTGTGAGTGAGGCCGCGGTAGATGGTGTCGAATACCTGTGTGATGGCTGTCTTGCCCTCTGCCTTCTCTCGGAACATATATTCCTCGCCGGGTGTGGCGTTGAGCACCACGCATGCTGCTCCGGCTCCTTCTTGTCCGCGGTTGTGCTGCTTCTCCATCATGAGATAGAGCTTCTCGAGGGCGTAGTTGGGTGTGCCGTATTTCTGTTTGTAGTAGTCGAGTGGCTTGAGCAATCGGATCATTGCTATACCGCATTCGTGTTTGAGTTGTTCCATTTTGGGGGGTATTGGTCTAATTGGCCGGATTAGTCTAATTGGTCTAATTGGCCTAATAAGTCAGATTAGCCTAATAGGCCTTCTCGTGTACGCCTGCTATGGCACGTCCGCTGGGGTCGTTCATGGTTTTCCATGCTTCGTCCCATTCCAGGGCGATGGCGGTGGAGCATGCCACGCTGGCCTCCTGGTTGACGCTGCGCGCTGCGCTCTCGCTGGGGAAGTGCTCCTCGAAGATGCTGCGATAGAGGTATTCCTCCTTGCATAGGGGCGTGTTGATGGGGAATCGCTGGGCAGCCTGCGCCATCTGCTCGTCGGTCACCTGTTCGTTGGCCAACTGCTTGAGTGTATCTATCCAACTGTAGCCCACACCGTCGCTAAACTGCTCCTTCTGTCGCCATACAATCTCCTCGGGCAATATGTCGGTGAAGGCTTCGCGCAGGATGCGCTTCTCCATGGTCTGTCCGGGGCACATCTTGGCTGCGGGGTTGGTGCGCATGGCTACATCGAGGAATTCTTTGTCGAGGAAGGGCACGCGTCCCTCTACGCCCCATGCCGAGAGACTCTTGTTGGCGCGGAGGCAGTCGTAGAGGTGGAGCTTCTGCAGTTTGCGCACGGTCTCCTTGTGGAATTCCTCTGCCGATGGTGCCTTGTGGAAGTAGAGGTATCCGCCGAATATCTCATCTGCGCCCTCGCCCGAGAGCACCATCTTGATGCCCATCGACTTGATGACGCGGGCCAGGAGGTACATGGGTGTGGATGCGCGTACGGTGGTGACGTCGTAGGTCTCGATGAAGTAGATGACGTCGCGTATGGCATCGAGACCCTCCTGTATGGTGTAGTTGATTTCGTGGTGCACGGTGCCGATATGTTCGGCCACGCGGCGTGCCTTCTCCAGGTCGGGTGCACCCTTGAGGCCGACGGCAAAGGAGTGGAGGCGTGGCCACCATGCCTTGCTCTGTCCCTGGTCCTCCACGCGGTGCTCGGCATAATTCTCGGTGATGGCGCTGATGATGCTGCTGTCGAGTCCGCCCGAGAGGAGCACACCATAGGGCACGTCGCTCATCATCTGTCGCTTGACGGCCTGGCGCAGAGCCTGACGGATGTCCTCGCTGCTGGCCTCATTGTCCCTGACAGCCTCATAGTCCATCCAGTCGCGCTCGTACCAGCGTTTCATCTCGTAGGGTTTGCCGTTTTGGTTTAGGACTACAGACGACGGACTACAGACTACAGCCGTTGACTGTTGTCCGTTGTCCGTAGTCTGTTGTCCCTCGACATACACATAGTGTCCGGGCAGGAAGGGCTCGTAGCTGTCGCACTGTCCCTCGAGGGCCTTGAGTTCGGATGCCACATAGACTGTGCCATCGCTATCGTGGCCAATATATAAAGGTATGACGCCTATCTGGTCGCGGGCAATAAGAAAGGCATCCTTAGCTTCGTCATAGAGGGCGAAGGCGAATATGCCGTTGAGCTCCTCAAGGAAGTGGATGCCTTTGTCGCGATACAGGGCGAGGATGACCTCACAATCGCTACCGGTCTGGAAGTGATACTTGTCTGCGTACTGTCGTCGGATGTCCTGATGGTTGTATATTTCGCCGTTGACTGCCAGCACTTGCGCTTTGTCGGGCGAGAAAAGGGGCTGCTGACCGCTCTCAGGATCTACGATACTGAGACGTTCGTGTGCCAGGATGGCTGACTTGCCACAATAGATGCCGCTCCAATCGGGACCACGGTGGCGTATCTTTTGGCTCATTCTGAGAGCCTTCTGTCGCAGCTCGCTTGTGGGCTGCTTGATGTTAAAGATAGAAACGATACCGCACATAGTATAACAGTGTTGTGTGTATTTGTATTGTGTTTGTAATTTTGATGGTGCAAATGTAAACCAAAAACTCTAAACGTGCAAGCATATAGATAATTTTTCTGTGTTTTTGGTGTTGATTTGATTTTTGTAAGCCTTCCCAGGCCCATTGCCAGCAGTATGTCTGCGTTCATACCTTCTCAAGACCTCCTGCGATGGTCCTATGAACCTCCTATGATTCTATGGTAGGAATGACGAAGGCTACTTCGGCCTCACCCTCCACCTTGTCCTTTGCTCACGTGGAGCCCGGCAGCAGCGCGATGGCTGCTGCGAGCATATATGTCAATGTTTTCATAATGTGTCGTTAATTTGTTATCTAATTTAAGTTTCGGGAGTTCCTAACTCACCATTTTGTATTTGTATAATTCGCATATATGAGCAAGCTCGTCAGATTCGTTAGAATGGAGAGACTTGGAATAATGAGTATATAGGACTTAAAAACTAACTCATTTGGAGTTACCCACTAACTCTATTAGAGTTACCCACTAACTCTATTGGAGTTACCCACTAACTCTATTAGAGTTACCCACTAACTCTATTGGAGTTACCCACTAACTCTATTGGAGTTACCCACTAACTCAAAAACCCATGTTTTTGCTCGGGAAATGGTCGTCCGAGCTCCGGATTGGGATTTTCAGGCTTGCCAGTTTGTAAATTATGGTTTATGGAGAGATGGGGAACAACGGAACGAACGGACAAATATAAATCACACGAAGACACGAAGTGATATGAG
>CALZKW010000019.1 GCA_945788095.1 uncultured Prevotellaceae bacterium
GTGCCTTGAAACCGAGGATAGCCCTGTGCTCAAGATGGTATGCTTTTTTTGTGCCTTAATTTATAGTGCCAACTAACTCCCGAAACTTAAAATAACAATAGAACCGGGACTGCCAACCGGGACATTTGCCCTGACATGGCAAGTGTCTCTGATGGTGGTCCTGTTGATACTTGTCATATTCTCGATCACTATGCCAAAGAGATAATTTCGTGTCCTTCTTAGACCCGCTTCGCTCGCTAAGCGTCACCCCTGGGGGGATGCCGAGCGCGTATCTTCGTGTGAGATCATTCGTTCCGTTGTTCCCCCATCTCCCCGCTAAAAAATTGTAAAAAATATGAGGAGTGGCACTTAACT
The DNA here is from genome assembly GCA_945788095.1 of uncultured Prevotellaceae bacterium. GTDB lineage: Bacteria > Bacteroidota > Bacteroidia > Bacteroidales > Bacteroidaceae > Physcousia. The sequence goes on from CALZKW010000019.1 coordinate 355, forward strand.
TTTTCCTACATTTGCGGTATTATTAGTAGACATGAATCGCACAGACTTCACACAACTCATCCCCCAACTGCGGCCAGTGATGGTACGCGTGGGGCGCAATTTCTTCGGCAACAACGACGATGCCGAGGATGTGGCGCAGGATGCATTGGTGCGTCTGTGGCACTACTGCGAGCGTCTCGACCCGGAGCGCAACCTCGAGGCCCTGGCCGTGATGGTGGCCAAGAACGTCTGCATCGAGCACTACAAGAAGCGGCAACAGATGCCCCGAACAGAGGTGGTGGAGATGACGGCACAACAGTCGTTTGACGCCGACGCACCACTCAGAGCACAGGAGACTCAGGGACGCATCGACAGGGCCATAGAAAGTCTGTCGCCACGCGAACAGGTGCTCGTCAGAGCACGACACCTGGACGACAAGAGCGCCACGGTGATAGCCGCCGAGACGGGCATACCGAAAATGTCCGTCAGGAGCATGCTCTCGATGGCCAAAGCCAAACTCAAACGAAAACTCAGACAATGACACACCATAATAATATATATAAGGAGGAGGAACTCTATCAGCAGATGCTGGCAGAACTGCAGCCCGGAGCCGATGCCTACGACCAGATGATGAACCAAGGCACCAACCCCGCTGCCTCTGCGCGCCGGCGCCCCGCATTGTGGCCCTGGGCAGCAGCTGCATGCATCGCCACCATGGCATGCATTGCCCTCCATCTGATGCCCGAACCACTACCCCAGCCCACCGAACAGAAACCGATAGCCGAAGCCACGGCAAAGCCCGCACACACTCCCGAGCAGACCACGCCCCTACCTCCCACCGAGCAACCTAAGCAGGAAGCCGCACAAGCAGAGCGTCCCGCCAGCAAACAGTCCGCCATGGAACATCTGAGTGAGGCCATCGAGCACGCCATATCTGAGCCCACAGCCGCACCCGAAGTGGTCGTGACAAAGGCTGAAGTAGTCGCAGAGGCACCCGAAGAGCCGACGGAGAGCATCCCCGTCCAAACAGAGGACAGGCCCGTGAGAATTGACCCCAACGATCCCACGCTGCTCGCCGAAATCATCATCAGCGAGGAGGCGCCTCAACCCATCAACGAGGAAACGGTGACCCAACCCGTCACAACGATGCTACCGGAGATTTGCGTATTTTAAGGGCTCTTAAGGGTAGAAAAGGGGAGTTAATTCGCTACGCTCGTGCGATAAAGGGACAATTCTCCCGTAAACTCCAACCAGACAAATGTCCCTTTCAAACCCTTTAACTCCCCTTTTATACTCTATATTACCCTTACAACAACATTCGTCCCTTATTAGCCCTTTAACTCCCCTTTCAAACCCTTTAATACCTTTAAAAAATGAAACGCCTACTTACCCTTCTCATCGTGGCACTCACCACACTGGCCGTGCCCGCACAATTCGTATGCGAACTGCCCGAAGTCATCGCCCAATACCCAGGAGGCAACAAGGCCTTAGGCGCATTCCTCAGTCAGAACCTCGTCTACCCCAAGGTGTGTCAGGAGCAAGGCGTACAGGGGCGCGTGATGGTGACCTTCGTCATCGAGAAAGACGGCCGCGTGTCGGAGGCCAAGGTGCTGCAATCGCCTCACAAACTACTCTCTGAGGAGGCCGTACGCGTGGTGATGGCCATGCCCACCTGGAAGCCTGCACAGGTGCAAAACAAACCCGTGCGCTCCATGATGACGCTGCCCATCTCCTTCCGCCTTACCGACGATCAACTGGCCCAATGCGCTAAGAATACCGGTGCCAAGGAGGACCCACGAGGCCTCTTCAGATTGCAGCGCTGCTATGCCGACGACGGCCGCCCCGACGTCCAGTTTGGATTCATACAGTATAAGTATTGCACCGACTATGGCACAGGACATATCGTGGTGCGCATCTCCGAGAAGGGCAACTACGGCCTGGAGTTCGGCACCAACCGTGAGGGGGCGCTCCACTACACAGGCGACGTACCCGTGGGTCCCGAAGGCACCGACACACGCATCTACGACAGCGACCAACAGGCCTTCAAACTCAAGTGGTATCAAGACCAGACCGACCAGCTCCCCTTCTGGCCCTGGCACACCTGGGCCATCGAGCAGTATGGCAAGCAGGGCATCGAACCCGAGGTGGAGCGCATCATAGAGCTGATGGAGATGAAGTACACCGAGGATAGCAAGAACCCCTTCGTGGGCTCATGGCGCTGCATGGGCGAATGCCTCAAGACCAATCTGGGCGAAGCCTATACGGCCCCAAACCCACAGACCTACATGGTGATGGACGAGAAGGATATGATCACCCTGACCGACTACAGCGGCAAGAATAGCATGATGGGCCATGCCGTGCTCCGCCCCGTGGAGTATCTGAGCAAGCACAAGGGATGGATAGAATACGGCGAGCGTAGCAGCGTGAAGTGGGTGGACAAGGACACCTTCCGCCAGACCATCACCCCCGTGGGCAAACCCGCCAAGACCCTGCTCTGGAAGCGCTCCGGACTGCCCAAGAACTTCCAGCAGTTGCTCGGCACCAATGTGCCTATACAAGCACAAGCCCCCTCTAACTCCCAGTTAGAGGGGAAATAAGGGTGGATTTAAGGGCTGTAAAGGGGAGTTAAAGGGACGATACCCTTGCAAGAGTGACGTCCCTTTAACTCCCCTTTTATACCCTTTATTACCCTTAAAAACTCCCCTTTCAAGCCCTTTTACTCCCCTTTAATACCCTTTATTACCCTTAAAAAAAATGAAACGCACCCTCCTCCTCATCCTCCTTGCCCTGCAGGCCCTCGTGCTCAGTGCCGACGTGCTCAAGGGACGTGTCGTCGACGACGCCTCGGGCGAACCCATCGAAGGCGCCAAGATTGATATCAATCTCCAGGTGCCACCGAGATATGGCGTATACACCTTCTGCAGCACCGACTCCGTCGGCTGTTTCTACTTCGAGTGGCCCGATATGTGCAAGGTGACACTCACCATCAACTACTTCGGCTACAACGAATACACGAAGCGCCTCAACATGGCCAGCGGCAAGGACACCGTCGACATCGGCGACCTGCGCCTCAAGATGTCGGAGGCACTGCTCAAGGAGATAGTCGTCAAGGCCAAGGTCAAACGATTCTACATGAAGGGCGACACCGTCATCTTCAATCCCGAGGCCTTCAATCTCGACGATGGAGACCGCGTGGCCACACTGCTCCAGAAGTTGCCCGGTGTGACCATCACCGGTGGCCAACTCACCTACATGGGCAAGCCCGTACATCTGAAGATGAACGGACACGCCGTGGCTGACGAATTCCTCACCGGACAGTTGCCCGCCGAGGCTGTGCAAAACATCAAGGCCTACGAGAAGAAGAGCGAAACGGAGGAACTCACCGGCATGAAGGACGGACAGGAGCAACAGGTGCTCGACATCATCATCAAACCAGGATTCATGGACAAGTGGTACGGACAGGCCAAGGCCAGCGCCTATGCCTCGAAGAACTACCGTCTCTCGGCCAACACACACTACCTGAGCGACAAGTTCCCCGTGCAGGTCTACGGCCGAGCCTCAGACAACGGCAGTCACACCAGCGCCGTGTGGGGCGACAACGACTACGAGTGGGGCCTGCAGCGTCCGCAGCGCCAGCAGATGGGCAAGATAGGCATGACGCACAACTGGAAGCGCGAGGGCGTGAAGACCACCTACGAGGACAACTGGAGCATCAGCGTATCGCCCGACCACCTGGATGAGCGACGTCGCTCGTGGACCACCACCCAGACCCTCCTCTCGGGGCAGCCTTCGGCCTACTCTGATTCAGAGAACAGGGAATACTCACACAAATTCACACTCCCCATCAACATCTACTCCCGCCTCCACCTCGCACCCCAGACCACGCTGCGCATCAACGGTGATGCGGCCTACAACCGAAGCGTGAATACCACCAACAACGAGCAACAGACCTACCGTGGCGACGACCATAGCCTCACGGGACTCGTCAACGAGTATTCCTCGCATGCAAGAAGCGTCAACAAGGAGGGCAAGACAAATCTCGACCTCGAACTGACCTCCGTGTGGGACAAGATAACACTCCGCTCACATGCTTCGGCCAACTACAGCAAAACGTGGAGCAACAGCAGCAGCCAGACCACCTACAACTACTACGACCTGGGCACCACCGAACTGCTGCAACAGCAGAAAGACTATCCCCAGGACCGTTTCGAGACCTTCCTCGGAGCCAATGTGCGCTATCAGGCCATCAAGGAGAAGCTCGCCTTCACAGCAGGCTATGAGAACGTATTCACCCGCACTACAGACCTCCTCACCGCATGGCGCAACGGTGCAATCGATCTGGGCAACTGCACCGACATGAACCTGCACACAATGCAGCACAAACCCAGCGTGGAGATGGACGCCAGCCTCAAGGACCTGTGGCTCAACCTCAGGATGACCTACACAGGCCGAAGCGATGACATGGACCACACCCGAGGCGGCATCTACACCCCGGCACAGCGCACCAAGTGGCTGCCCAACCCGAAGCTGCAGCTCAAATGGAAGATAAAGAAATACATGGAGATGCATGCCTCAACCAACTACCAGCGGCGTCTGCCCTACATACTCGACTGCATCGACTACACCAACGACCTCGACCCGCTCAACATCATCAAGGGTAACCCCAACCTGCGCCCATCGAGCTCGGTGAACACCAGTCTGCAATACAACATCATGTCGACCAAGGCCTCGCAGATGCTCAACATACGCCTGGGCTACACCCGCGACATCGACCCCACCACGCAGCTCCTGGCCTACAATACGCAGACGGGTGGATACACCTCGACCATCGTCAATGTGGACAAGGGCGATAGCTGGAACGCAAGCTACACCTACGAGTGCGCCATGGGCGACTACGTGCGCTTCAATGCGAATGCCTACTACAACTTCCTCAAGAAGCACACCACACAGACACTCTCGGCACTGACCGATCCGCTGGCCTTCTTCTGCCAGCAGGAGCACCACATACGCCCCAGCATACGCTTCACCTACGAGAACAAGGGACTGGAACTGATCGTTGGCGGACAGTTCATCTACAACCACGCCAGCTACACCGACCCCTCGCTGCAGAACGTCAACACCTGGGAGTATGACCCCAGCATCGAGGCCAAGTATAAGCTGGACAAGTGGATATTCTATCTCGGCTTCAGACTGGAGGGCACCAGGGGATACTTCAATGAGTCGATGAACGACGACCGCTTCCTGCTCAATGCCCGCGTCACCTGGAAGTGCCTCAAGAACAAGGGCCAGCTCCAGCTCGAGGCCAAGGACATACTCAATCAGAACTACCTCTTCTATGGCGAGGTGACGCCCCTGCGCCGCATCGAGAAGCGCGATGAACTCTTCAACCGCTACGTAGAATTCACCTTCACCTACAACTTCGACGCCAAGGCGAAGAAGAACAAGAAATAAAAGTGTCCTACTGAGGTGATATAACTATTCCAGTTGAGAAACACGTGCAGCCCAGTTGGCGAACAAATGTTCCCCAACTGGGCTGCATTATGGACTAACATATGAATCTTACATATTGGAGTTTATCGGGGAGATGCGGGGATGGTTTAACAACGGAACGAACGGGAATGTGTACCTGTTCGTTCCGTTGTTGATATGCTTACTACGGTCGACTATATTACTTCACGATGATGAGGAAGTACTTCTTCTTGCCCTGCTGAGCGAGGATGTACTTGCCATCGAGGAGGTCGGCCTCGGTGATGGGCTGGTTGGGGTCCTGGAGCTTCTCCTTGTTGATGCTCACGCCACCGCCCTGGGTCAGCTTGCGCATCTCGCCCTTAGAGGCGAAACACTTGCTGTGCTCGGCCAGGAGGTCGATAGCCTTGACGCCCTCGCCCTGGAGGAGCTCGCGGCTTACCTCAAACTGGGGCACACCGCTGAAGACATCGAGGAGGGTCTGCTCGTCGAGCTTGACGAGACTCTCCTTGGTGGCCTTGCCGAAGAGGATGTTTGTGGCCTCGAGAGCAAGCTCGTAGTCCTCGCGCGAGTGTACCATGATGGTCACCTCCTCAGCCAGACGCTTCTGCAGCACGCGGCGACCGGGATCCTGACGGTGCTCCTCGATGAGGGCATCGATGGACTCCTTGTCGAGCGAGGTGAAGATGCGGATGTAGCGCTCTGCGTCCTCGTCGCCCACGTTGAGCCAGAACTGGTAGAAGGTGTAGGGCGAAGTGCGGTTGCGGTCGAGCCAGATGTTGCCCTTCTCGGTCTTGCCAAACTTCTTGCCATCAGCCTTGGTGATGAGGGGGCAGGTGAGGGCGAAGGCCTCGTTCTCTGCGCCGAGCTTGCGGCGGATGAGCTCGGTGCCGGTGGTGATGTTGCCCCACTGATCAGAGCCACCCATCTGGAGCTTGCAGTTCTTCTCCTGGTAGAGGTGGAGGAAGTCGTAGCCCTGGAGGAGCTGATAGGTGAACTCGGTGAACGACATACCGTCCTGTGCCTCACCATTGAGGCGACGCTTTACGGAGTCCTTGGCCATCATATAGTTGACGGTGATGCACTTGCCTATCTCACGAGCGAAGTCGAGGAAGGAGTAGTTCTTCATCCAGTCAAAGTTGTTGACGAGCTCTGCGGCATTGGGGGCATCGCTGTCGAAGTCGAGGAAGCGAGCGAGCTGCTCCTTGATGCAAGCCACGTTGTGCTGCAGTGTCTCCTCGTTGAGCAGGTTGCGCTCCTGGCTCTTGCCGCTGGGGTCGCCGATCATACCTGTGGCACCACCCACGAGGGCCAGAGGCTTGTGGCCGCAGCGCTGGAAATGGCGCAGCATCATGACGCCACAGAGGTGGCCGATGTGGAGCGAGTCGGCTGTGGGGTCGATGCCCACGTAGGCCGTCTGCATGCCGCTGCTGAGTAATTCTTCTGTTCCGGGCATCATCGTGTGGATCATGCCTCTCCATCTAAGTTCTTCTACAAAATTCATATTTTTAGTTTTAGTTTTTTAGGGTTTTAAGGGTTCATAAGAGAAGTTAACTCATTTTGCTCGTGGAGTTAAAAGGACGATACTCTTGCGACAATGGTATCGTCCCTTTTACTCCCCTTTAAAAACCTTTCTTTCCCCTTTATTACCGTCCTCCCCCTTGGGGGAGTTAGAGGGGGGCGTTATTCAAATACTCTGAACTCATATCCCTCGTCCGTGAGCCACTGCAGGCTCTCGGTGAGGGCACTCTTGAGTTTGTCGATGCTCTTGAGCGAGTCGTGGAATGTGATGATACTGCCTGGGCGGGTGTAGCGCTTCACATTGCGCACCACGTCGGCGGCGGTGAGGAGGCGGGAGTAGTCGCGCGTGACGACGTCCCACATCACCACCCTCCAGCCCATGTGTCGCAACACGCGATACTGGATGGGCCCCATCCACCCGTGAGGGGGGCGGAAGAGCTTGCCGCTCTGGAGGATGTCCTCTGCCATGCGCACATTGCCCAGATACTTCCACGACGACCACTTGAGTCCTCCTATATGGTTGTAGGTATGGTTGCCGATACGGTGCCCACGGCGGCGCACCTCCTCGAGCAGATGCGGATACTTGCGTGCATTGTCGCCCACCATAAAGAAGGTGGCCTTGATGCCGAAGTCGTCGAGCACATCGAGGATAAAGGGCGTGGCCTCAGGTATGGGCCCGTCGTCGAAGGTCAGATAGACGACCTTCTCGTGCTTCCCCATTCGCCACAGGGCATGGGGAAACAACCATCGCAAGAATATGGCAGGTTGCTCTATGAACATCTGAGGTTTTAGGTTATAGGTTTTAGGTTATAGGTTTTGGGTTTTGGGTGATAGGTTTTAGGTTTAACGACGGAACAAACAGAAAAATAATATTCTGTTCTTTCTGTTGTTAAAAATTTGACCTACAACCTCAAAAGCGCAGCGACCTACAACCTACAACCTTACATTGCTATTTTCTTCTTAAACTCGTCAGCCTTCTTCGAACCGCACTCCTCGAGGAGGGTGATGGCGTCCTTGAGGACGTAGCCATGATACTGGAACTCCTTGGAGTCGTAGCGGGCTCCGAGCTGGAGCTGCCATGTGAGGTACTCGCAGGCTGTCTGTGCCACCTCGGAGGCTATCTGCTCGCAGCGAGCCTTGTCGCCCACGTGGGCCCAGAGCTCGGCCAGTTCGAGCGAGCCGCAGCGGTAGTCGTGGGGCACGTTGTAAGAGGGCAGTGCCTCCTCGGCGCGGGCCAGCACCTTCTTGAGTCGCTCGGTGTCACCCTCGCGGGCCAACTGTCCGGCGAGCTGGGCAAACATGCGACGGTGTGTGTAGCACATGCGCATCACGGTCTCGTCGAGGTAGAGACCCTTCTGATCCAGACCGCCAAACTTGAAGCGGTTCATCAGATTGTCGTACATACGCTTCGAGTCGATGCGAACACCAAGCTGCTGGGTATTAAAGGGCGTGATACGGTAGGCCAGACCCTCCTGCATGAAGTTCTTGCCGAGGTCGCCATAGCTGTCCTCACCCACGGTGACTGACATATAGAGGGGACGCTCCCAGTTGCAGCTGGCCAGCATCTCATACATCATCATCTCGCTCTTGTAGACAGAGCGCTTGCCCTTGAGACTGATAGTCATCACATCGGGGATGGAATCGCCGGGGATGAGCATGCCGCTGCGGCGCACAGCCTCCTTGTCGATGGTCATCACGATAGAGTCGGTGGGGATGCACTGCAGGTCTTTGTTGTCGGAGAGCACCCACTTGTCGATGATGTTGCGGAGCTCGTAGGGGTTGTCGCCCAGTATCTCGCGCATCTGCTCGGGATTGCCCTTGTAGTACTCGATGGCCTGCTCGAGCAGTCCGGGCTGCACAGGAGTGGCCTCGCGCACACCCTCGACATACTGCAGACGGCTCCACGAGATGGGCACTGCAGGCGAGTCGTAGGCAGGACGGCGCATCTGGTCGATATACCAGTCGGTCTGCAGATAAGAGAGATTGCAGACACGGGTGTCGGTGCGGAATCCCTCAGTCTCCTGGTTGTACCAAAGGGGGAAGGTGTCGTTGTCACCATTGGTATATATAATAGGATTGCCCTCCTGCTGCATGCTCTGCAGATAGTTCTGACCAAAGTCGCGGCAGGTGTAGCGGCCACTACGATCGTGGTCGTCCCAGGTCTGCGAGGCCATCTGCACAGGGATGAGCACACAGATGCAACTCAGGACGGCAGGCACGAGTTCGCCCTTCTTGAAGACGTAGCGCTTGAGCAAATCGGCCAGAGCAGCCACACCAAGACCAATCCAAATGGCAAAGGCATAGAACGAACCAGCATAGGCGTAGTCGCGCTCACGGGGCTGCTGGGGAGTCTGGTTGAGGTAGATGACGATGGCAATACCCGTCATGAAGAACAGGAAGAACACCACCCAGAACTGCTTCACGCTCTGGTCGCTCTTGCCAATCTGCCAGAACATACCGATGAGGGCGAGCAGGAGAGGCAGACCATAGAAGACGTTGCGGCCCTTGTTCTCCTTCAGTTCGGTGGGGAGTTTGCTCTGGTCGCCCAGGCGTGCGTTGTCGATGAATGAGATACCGGTAATCCAGTTGCCATGCTCTATCTCACCATTGCCCTGGATGTCGTTCTGTCGGCCACAGAAGTTCCACATCAGATAGCGGAAGTACATGAAGTTCATCTGATAGCTGAGGAAGAAGCGGATATTCTCAGCAAAGGTGGGCACCTTGATGGTCTGCGCATCGGTGTAGGGCGAGGTGATGGTCACCTGCTTGCCCTGGATGCCACCGAGCCAGTCGTCGTAGGCCTTGGCGTGGCGGTCAGAGTACATGCGGGGGAAGAGCATGTTGTACTCATAGACGTACTCCAGATTGTGGCGCAGGAGCTGGTACTGGTCCTTCTCATCCTGGCTCTTCTTCTCCTGACGGATGTATACAGGACCCTTCTCGCGGCTCTCGGCAGTCAGATACTTGCCATCCTCTGTGGGCTTGTACTTGACGGGAGAACTGTACACCTGACCATAGAACAGCGGACGGTCGCCATACTGCTCACGGTTGAGGTAGGTGCCGAGGGTGAAGATGTCCTCAGGCGAGTTCTGGTCCATGGGAGTATTGGCCGTACTGCGGATTACGATGACTGCATACGAACTGTAACCCACCATGATCATCAGCATGCAGAGCAGACTGGTGTTGAGCAGACGGGCTCCCACAAAGGGCTTGTCATCACGCTTGAGCATAGCGATGACAAAGAAGAGAGCTGCCAGCACCACAACACCGATGAGGATGCTCGAGAGACCATGACCATAGAAGGGGATACCAAGCATGCCAATGCTGGCGCAGTATGAGAGACCCATCAGGAGGCGGCTGCGCTGACGGGTGGTCTCCCAGATAGCCCAAAGCACCACGGAGATGAGCGAGAAGATGTAGATGATAAGGCCGGTGTTGAAACCAAGGCCCATACCATTGACAAAGAGGAGCTCAAACCATCCACCTACCTTCACGATGCCAGGCACGATGCCATAGAGCACGGCGCCCACGATGACAAACGACCCCACGAGAGCTATGAGCGATCCCTTGACATTGGCATTCTCATAGCGGCGGTAGTAGTAGATGAGCACCAGAGCGGGCAGACAGAGGAGGTTCAGGAGGTGAACACCAATGCTGAGACCCGTCAGGTAGGCAATGAGGATGAGCCAACGGTCGCTGTGGGGCTTGTCGGCATTGTCCTCCCACTTGAGCATCAGCCAGAATACGATGGCCGTGAAGAGACTCGAGTAGGCGTATACCTCACCCTCGACAGCCGAAAACCAGAAGGTGTCGGAGAAGGTGTAGGCCAACGCTCCCACGAGGGCACTGGCCTCGATGGTGATGAGCTGGGGCATGGTCTTGACCCATCCCTTGTCGCAGATAAGTTTGCGCGTAAGGTGGGAGATGCTCCAGAAGAGGAACATGATGCAGGCTGCACTGAAGAGCGCGCTCATCATGTTGACCATGCGTGCCACCTCAGAGGGGTCGCTCACGAGTTGTGAGAAGAGGTTGGCAGTGAGCATAAAGAATGGGGCGCCAGGAGGATGACCCACCTCGAGCTTGTAGCCGGTGGTGATAAACTCAGGGCAGTCCCAGAAACTCGCTGTGGGCTCGATGGTGCTGCAATACACCCAAGCCGCAATAGCAAATGTAATCCAACCAAGGAGGTTGTCAATCAATCTGAACTGTTTCATTTGGTTTTATTTATTTAATTATTTTCTTTCGCTAAAATGGCGAGGCGATGTATCGCCTCGAACAGGGGCTCAAACCTACGCCATTGACCTCAGAACAACGTCAGCACGGCCTGCGCCACGAGGACCACAAGACTCAGGAGATAAAGGATGGAGGCAAAGCGCGATGGTGTGAGTGCAAAATAGTGGGCCACAAGCGGACTTGCCACCACTATCAGGGGAGCAAGCAGGGACGCCATCCACTGAGGTTGCAGACAGATGGTGAACTCGATGACCACAAACTGAAACACGAGGATGTAGAGCAACATGCGCACTCGAATCTTGTCGTTGTAGTAGTTGCGCAGGTAGTGGATGGCACTCCACAGAGCCACCACCGACACAGAGCCCAACACCACCTTCTGCTCGAGCGTGAAGCACGAAGCATCACTGAGCAGCGTGGGTCCCAGCGTCGTGAGACTATGCCAATGGTCGACGAGGAATGCGAAATCCTCTACGGCCACACAGTAGGCCCCCACAAAGAGGTAGGGCAGCACCACACCTATCAGCCACGCACTCAGCACACGCAGCGACATGACACGCATAAACACCAGCAGATACCACAGATAGCAGGGCAGGAGCACCACCAGGGCGGGTACAAAGAGGCTGGCTATGCTCGCAAAGAGCAGGGCATGGAAGGTGTCGGCCGTAGGTTCGCGGCGCTGGTAGGTACGAAAGAGCATGTAGTGACTCACAGCCAGTGAGAAGGCAGCCAGTGTGCCATGCTGTATGGGGTGCAGACTGCCTATCGTGGCCATCAGTATGAGCCATACAGCTGCCACCATACGTGTACGGATACGGATGAGCTGATTGGCATTGTTGGTCTCCGTCAGCACATACGAGGTAAGCATACACAGCACCCATCCTCCTATGTGGTGCCAGTCGAGACTATCGACAGGAAACCACCACAGGAGGGTAGCCAAAGCAGCACAAGTGGGAAACAGCAACTGTCCCTCGGCCACTCTATTGGGTAGGCTGTGTCTTCTCATTTGTGAGGTTTTGAGGTTGTAGGTTTTAGGTCGGGTTTCAGCCTTTTGAGGTTTCAGGTGGTAGGTTTAACAACAGAAAGAACGGAATTATTATTTCTGTTTTTTCCGTTGTTAAAAATTGATCTAAAACCTCAAAAGCGAAGCGACCTAAAGCCTAAAACCTTAATTACAGATCCGCTCCAATATCGCTGCGGAAGTACTTCTTCTCGAACGCTATCTTCTGAGCCTCCTGGAAACTCTTCTTGAGAGCCTCGGCCTTGTCCTTGCCGTAGCTGCTCACGGCGATGACACGACCACCAGCAGTCACTACCTGATCGTCCTTGAGGGCCGTACCGGCATGGAAGACAATGCTACCCTCCACTTCGTCGATGCCCGAGATGGGGAAACCCTTGTCGTAGCTGCAGGGATAACCGCCGCTGACGAGCATCACGCACACGGCGCTGCGCTCATCAAACTCGATGGTGCGCTCATTGAGGTTTCCCTCGGCCACACCCTCAAAGAGATCCACGATGTCGCTCTTGAGACGCAGCATGACGCTCTCGGTCTCGGGGTCACCCATACGTACGTTGTACTCGATGACCATGGGCTCGCCATCCACGTTGATAAGACCAAAGAAGATGAAACCCTTGTAGTCGATGCCCTCGCTGGCCAGACCCTCCACAGTGGGACGGATGATGCGGTCCTCGACCTTCTGCATCCACTCCTTGGTGGCAAAGGGCACGGGGGTAACGCTACCCATACCGCCGGTGTTGAGACGGGTGTCGCCCTCGCCGATGCTCTTGTAGTCCTTGGCCTCGGGGAGTATCTTGTAGTTGGTACCGTCGGTCAGTACAAACACCGAGCACTCGATACCGCTGAGGAACTCCTCGATGACCACGCGCGAACTGGCTCCGCCAAACATACCGCCGAGCATTTCCTTGAATTCGTGCTTAGCCTCCTCAAGGGTGTCGAGGATCAGCACGCCCTTGCCAGCGCAGAGGCCGTCAGCCTTGAGCACATAGGGAGCCTTGAGGGTCTCAAGAAATCGGAGGCCCTCCTCGAGGGTCTCGCCCGTGAAGGTCTGATAGGCCGCTGTGGGGATATTATGGCGCTGCATGAAGGCCTTGGCAAAGTCCTTGCTACCCTCCATCACGGCACCCTGCTTTGAGGGACCAATCACGGGGATAGAGGCCAGCTGGGCATCCTGCTTGAAGTAGTCGTAGATACCCTTCACGAGGGGATCCTCAGGACCTACCACCACCATGTCGATGCTCTTGTCGAGCACAAACTGCTTGATGGCGTCAAAGTCGTCGGCCTTGATGGCCACATTCTCTGACACACACTGGGGGGTGCAGGTGCAGCCCTTGCAGACGAGACCTGCCGTACCTGCATTGCCTGGAGCCACATACAATTTTTTTACTTTCTCACTCTGAGCAATCTTCCATGCCAAGGCATGCTCACGACCGCCAGAACCTAACAATAATATTTTGTACATATTTTTATAGAAGTTTTATTGAAGTTATTGGGAAGTTATAGGGAAGTTATAAGGACAACACCATTGTTGCAAGAGTGACGTTCTTTTCACTCCATGAGCGGAGCGAGTTAACTCCCCTTTTGAACCCTTAAAAGCCCTTTTTATTTCAGATAGTCCTCAAAGTAGCGTGTGATGCGCTCGTGGAGGTGTATCTGGTCCTTGCCAAACATGTTGTGACCACCTCCGGGATAGCAGAAGAAATCGGGCTGGGTGCCGGCATCCTCACAGGCACGGAGGAAGGCGAGGGCATGCTGAGGCACGCAGGTGGGGTCGTTGTAGCCAATGATGACCTGTAGACGGCCCTTCAGATTGCCAGCCTTATTCAGCAGGCTGCTACCCTTGTAGCCCTCGGGGTTCTGCTGGGGAGTGTCCATGTAACGCTCGCCGTACATCACCTCGTAGTATTTCCAGTCGATGACAGGACCACCAGCCACGCCCACCTTGAAGGTTTCGGGATAGGTGCACATCAAATTGCTGGTCATAAATCCGCCGAAGCTCCAACCGTGCACGCCGATGCGGTCTGCATCCACATAGGGGAGCGACTTGAGATACTCCACACCCTTCATCTGGTCCTGCATCTCCACATCACCGAGGTGACGGAAGGTGGCCTGCTCGAAAGCCAGACCGCGCCACTCGCTGCCGCGGTTGTCGAGGATGAAGAGGAGGTAACCCTTCTGTGCCATGTAGGCCTCCCAACCACGCAGCGCCCAGTGCCAGCTGGCCTGCACGTTGTGGGCATGAGGACCGCCATAGACATACACCACGGTGGGGTACTTCTTGTTGGCATCAAAGTCCACGGGCTTCACCATACGGTAGTAGAGGTCTGTTTTGCCGTCTGCTGCCTTGATGCTGCTACTAGTAATCTCGGGTATGTTGTAGCCTTGCTCTGCCCAGGGATCCTTGGCGGTGAGCACGTTCTTGCCCTTGCCGGTCTGGGTAGAGAGCACATTGATGCTACGGGGCACGGTGGGCGATGAATAGTAGTCGATGAGCTGGCTGCCATCAGCGCTGAGCAGGGCTGAGTGCACACCGTCCTCCACACCGATGAGGGTGGTCTTGCCGCTCTTAATATCTATACTATAGAGACAACTGCGGCGAGGATCGCTGGCATTCGAGGCATAGATGATGCTCTTGGTCTTGGTGTTGAAACCCACCATCTGCTGCACCACCCACTCTCCCTTGGTGATCTGCTTCACCTCCACGAAGTCCTCTGTGGTGCTGCCATCAGCGGGGGTGTGGATGCTGGCTGTGGCCAGACACTTGGCGAAGTCCACGAGATAGAGGTGATTGTAGCCATCACGCTGGCTCTGCATCACAGCCTTGGTGTCGTCCCAGGGCAGGAAGGCCAAGGGGTGGAAGGGCTCCACATACTTGGGATGTGTCTCGCGCAGTATGGTGCCCTGGCGCTTACCGGTCTCGGCATCATAGGCCACGAGGCGCATGTCATTCTGATCGCGGTTGAGCTCGAAGACGTAGATGGTCTTGCCATCAGGAGCCCACGAGATGTTGGTGTGGTAGTCGTCCTTGGCACCGAGGAGGTCGAGATAGATGGTCTGGCGGGTATTCACGTCATAGACGCCCACCTTGACCTCGTGGCTCTTCTCGCCGGCCATGGGATACTTGCAGGTGTAGGTCTCGGCTATGCGCTTCGAGATGTCCACCTGGGGGAAACTGGGCACCATGCTCTGGTCCATGCGGTAGAAGGCCAGTTTCTGTCCGTCCTTGCTCCAGAAGGTGCCCTTATAGATGCCAAACTCATCGCGGTGCACGCTGGTACCATAGACGATGTTCTCGCTGCCGTCTGTGCTGCCGTCGTGGCTCACTTGTTCGATCTTGCCCTTAGGGCTCAACACATAGAGGTTGCCACCCACGGTGTAGGCCGTATACTTGCTCTCCTTGCTGAAGTCTGCATTCTGAGCATCGCGCTGCAGCACGCAGTCCATCACCACAAGGCCGTTTTTCATATTGACCATCACGCGGCGACCACCGCTCTGGGCCATGGCGATGGGCTGGTCGGCATAGGGGAAGCTGAGGCTATATCCGCTGCCCTTCACATTCTCAGGTATGCACTTGTTCAACTGCTCCATCGTGTAGATGCTCTTGCCCGTAAGCAGATTGGTGGCACCCTCCTGG
Source organism: uncultured Prevotellaceae bacterium (assembly GCA_945788095.1). Lineage (GTDB taxonomy): Bacteria > Bacteroidota > Bacteroidia > Bacteroidales > Bacteroidaceae > Physcousia. The sequence goes on from CALZKW010000019.1 coordinate 16,203, forward strand.
GTGAGTTCCACGGGTGTGTTGCCCCACCATGTGGCACGCTTCGACTCAGGCTGCAGTTCGGACCACTGCTGACCGCCTCCGGGCAGGAGGTTGTCCAGCGTGAACTGCTTCTGAGCCAATGCCGCCAATGTAGCTGTCATTGCCATTGCAATCAGTAATAAGGTTCTTTTCATTGTCGTATGGTTGTTAGTCATTGTCAAATCGTCTGCCCTTGCCGCCACGGAAACCGCCACGGCCACCATCGCGACCCTTGCCGCGGAAACCGCCACGACCGCCATCACGGCCCTTGCCGCGGAAGCCGCCTCGGCGCTCCTCACCGTCGCTGAAGCGCTGTGCACGGTGCTGACGGCGCTCCTCGTCGCGCTCTGCCATGCGTGCTGCAAACTCCTCGTCGGTCTCGTCGATGCCTTGCTTGAAGGTACGGCGCTCCTTGAAGCGGCGCTTCTCGGCCATACGCTTGAGGTCGTCGGCCGTCTTGATCTCACGACCGCTCTTGCGGACTTCGTTATACTTGCCGTCAAATATCTGGTACTTGCGCAACTCACACTCCAGGGCTCCATTGTAGAGGGGTGTCTTGAGCGAGGGCTTCAGACCGATAGCCTCGAAGCACTCCTCGCGGTAGCTCAGTATCCATGCTTCGCTATCGAGGAACTGGTGCTTCAGTCGCTCGCCGATCATGCGGTAGAGACCGAGGAGGTCGGGAGCCGAGATGCGCTCTCCATAGGGGGGATTGCTCACGATGATGCTCTTCTCCTGGGGCTGGGTGAAGTCCTTGAAGTCCTGGAACTGGATGGTCACATCGCTGGTCAGACCAGCAGCCTTGACATTGCGGGTGGCTATCTCTACGGCCTGGCGGTTGTTGTCGTAGCCGTAGATGTGGTGGGTGAACTCGCGCTCCTGTGAGTCGTCGTTGTACACCTTCTCGAAGAGGTCGGGATCAAAGTCGGGCCACTTCTCAAAGGCGTACTCCTTGCGGAACACACCGGGAGCGATGTTGCGGGCTATGAGAGCTGCCTCGATAGGCAGGGTGCCCGAACCGCACATGGGGTCGATGAAGTCGGTCTCGCCCTTCCAGCCCGTCATCATAATGATACCGGCTGCGAGTATCTCGTTGAGAGGTGCCTCCACGGCCTCCTGACGGTAGCCACGGCGGTGCAGGCTCTCACCGCTCGAGTCGAGACTGAGGGTGCAATCATACTCTGCCACGTGGATGTTGAGCTGCAGGTCAGGATTGACGATGCGGATGTTGGGACGGTCGCCTGTCTTCTCGCGAAACTGGTCCACGATGGCGTCCTTCACCTTGTAGGCCACAAACTTGGAGTGGCGGAACTCATTGCTGAACACCACACTGTCGATGGCAAAGGTCACATCATTGTTGAGATACTCGCTCCAGTCTATCTTCTTCACCTCGTTGTACACCTCGTCGGCCGATGTGGCACGGAAGTGCTTAATGGGCTTGAGAATCTTGATGGCCGTGCGCAACTGGAAGTTACTGCGGTAGAGCAGTTCCTTGTCGCCAGTATACGACACCATGCGTCGGCCTATCTGGATATTGTTAGCACCAAGGTTTGTCAATTCTTCAGCCAGTATCTTCTCCAGTCCCTGAAAGGTCTTGGCTATCATTTCAAATTCCGCCATAAATCTTTGGTCTTATAGTTATGATGTTAATATGCTACATAGTGGTACGTCTGGCCTGCACCAGGTGTGCACCGGGCTCTGTGCTCTCGGTCACCCAGAGGTTGCCACCCACCACGGTGCCGCGGCCCAGGGTGATGCGTCCCAGGATGGTGGCATTGCTGTATACGATCACATCGTCCTCGAGGATGGGGTGACGGGGTATGCCCTTGATGGGGTTGCCGTTGTCGTCGAGCGGGAAACTCTTGGCTCCGAGGGTGACTCCCTGGTAGAGTTTCACATGGTTGCCGATGATGCAGGTGGCTCCAATGACGACACCCGTGCCGTGGTCGATGGTGAAGTGATGACCTATGGTGGCAGCGGGATGGATGTCAATGCCCGTTTCGCTATGGGCCATCTCTGCCAGTATGCGTGGGATGAGTGGTACACCGAGTTCGAGCAACTGATGGGCGATGCGGTAATTGGTGATGGCCTTGATGATGGGATAGCAACTGATGATCTCACCATACGACTCCGCGGCAGGGTCACCATTGTAGGCGGCCTCCACATCCGTGGCCAGTACGCTGCGCAGGTGGGGCAACTGCTCCACAAAGCGGGCCGCCAGCCCCTGAGCCTCTGTCATCGTGCATCCATTGCATCCCTGCTCGCGACAGAAACAGAGGCCCGCCATAATCTGCTGGGTGAGGAGTTCGAAGAGACGCTCCACGTTGACACCCGTGTGAAACTTCAGGGTGGCCTCGCTGATGGTCGACTTGCCGTAATAACCGGGGAAGATGATGGCTCTGCACAAATCTACTATCTCTGCCAACACCGGCATAGAGGGTAGTGGGTCGCCATCGTGATGCTCATGAAACAGTCCTTTGAGCGAACTGATATCCGACAGTTCGTTGATTGCTTTACCTACTGTTTGGGTCAAATTTTGAGGACTCATTGTGTACACTAAATTATTGAGCCACAAAGTTACTGATTTTTGGGCACTCACGCAAACCTTTTTGCACGAAACTTATACTAAAGTATAACATCATGCAGTATAGACACATCCATACCCCCCAAGAAAGTCCATTGCACAAGGCCTCACATGTTTACAAATTGGAAGTTTATGGGGGAGTTTAACAACGGAACGAACGGAAAATTTTATTAAACAAAAACACATGAATAATTTTATTTGGCGTTCTGGCTGGAAGCCAGTACAGCGAACGTAGTGAGCGATGAGGACCACGCGAAGCGCTTGGCTTGTCCAAGAACCTGGGGCAACGCCCCCGGAAAGGATATGCTCACGCACCAATGGTGGGTGCATCTTTCACCCCGCACATCCTCTGCTTCGCTCCGTATGTACGGGGTTACGAACTTCACTTACGTTCGGTGTATTGTCTTGCCAGGCAAATGTCTCTTATGGCGGTCCTAAAGCCATTCATGTAATTCATGCCCGTTTTTGTTTCAATACTATTTTTCCGTTCGTTCCGTTGTTCCCCAATCTCCCCCTAACCATAACTTACCTTCAGCAATCCCTTCCGTCATCCCACACAAAAAAGGCACCCTCGGAGCATTCTTTCCAGCTCCCAGGATGCCTCTCTAAATCCGCTTTCGTGTAGGTTTTAATTTGTCTTGATTTTTCCTTCTATATTCTCCTGCGGAGATCCTTCGGAGATAGTTCGGATTGCCTTTGGATTGATCTCGGCCGTAATTTGGCCTTATTTCCATTGTTTATGTCCTTATTTTTCTACACATACTACCAGTTGCGGTAGTCGTATGTAGCCTCGGCCTTCTGCTCCACACGTTTGGGCAGTTTGCTGAAGAAATTGATGCCCGTCAGGGCCTCCACCTCGTCCACCGAACAGGCATACGATTCGAGAGGTTTGTTGTCATCATTATTGTTAAAGATAAAGCCGATTGCCTCAGCCTCTTTTTCGCTCTTCATACGGAGCAAAACCTTATAAAACTGGTGGGGGACGCTTACACGGTTTTCGCCTATTTTCTCATATCTGCCACCCTTCTTTATCACGGGGCCTGCCACTATATACAGTTCACCATAGCGGCGCGCCCACGAGCGGCAGCGGCTCTCCAGCTGCTCCCAGTCGCCGGCATTGAGGTCGTGGGTCTGGGGGCACATGTTGCTCATCAGAAAACAGTCGTTCATAGCCTCGCGGCTATGCTTGTTGTCAGCAGCGGGGCACATGTGGCCACGGTCGTAGCCCGACCCGCGATAGTCGTAGGTGGTGGCTATAGGACCACGCTGTATGCTCTCGTCGGGTTGGAAGTTGTCGGCGCGCTTCTCCCCGCCCCTGAGGCGCTCTGGGGTGAGCACCCATGCCACCCAGTTGGGCAACAGGTGGCGGCTGTTGTACGAGAGGGTGAACCCGTGGTGCTCCACGATCTCCTCCTCGCGGTCTGTCAGGTAGGCCGGTATCTCGTAGCCCTTGCTGTGCGTCTTGGTGGCCTTTCCGGCCTTTCCAGCGGCCTCCGCTGCGTGTGTGATGGGCTCTGCGGTGGTCACGGTGGCCACGGTCTGCTCCACCTGCGTCTGAGCCTCCATGACGTGGCTCTCCTTGAGCTGTGTCGTCACTATGGTAGCCACACACGCCAGTGCGCTCACGGCCCCTCCTATATACTTATAGTATGTGGTTTGCTTCTTTCGTCTTCTTCCCATTATGAATTTCTCCGGTATGAATAGGAAAAATCCCCCACACCAGTAGGAGATTTTCTTCTTACAACCTATTAATATCCTTTACCTTTGCACCATCAACACAATGAATTAGGATTTAAGGTAAAAAGATTAGTTAAGAGATTAAGTTAGTTTTTCTGCATATTGATTTGATTTGACTCATTCAGGTTCTATTTAGTCGTGAGACTGGGTAGAACCTTCTTTTTTTGGGGGGAACAACGAACAATTAACAATTAATAATAAACAATGGTCCCCTTTGTGGCTTTCGTGTGAGATGTTATTAACAACGGGAAGAACGGTATAATTATTTCTGTTTGTTCCGTTGTTAAACCTCGTTCATTGTTAATTATTCATTGTAAATTGTTCATTGTAAATTATTTTACCCTACTTACTCATCTCGAGCATGCGGTTGATGGGGCGGATAGCCTTTTGGGCCACCTCGGGATCCACCTCAATGGTGGGCCACTCGTGCTTGAGGGTGTTGTAGAGCTTCTTCAGGGTGATGAGCTTCATGTAGTTGCACTCGTTGCAGGCACAGGTGCCGTCGCTGGGAGGTGCGGGGATGAAGGTCTTCTGGGGAGCAGCCTTCTGCATCTCGTGCAGGATGCCGCTCTCGGTGGCCACGATAAACTCGGTGGCCTCGTCGTTGATGCTATAGCTGAGCAATGCTGCGGTACTGCCCACCTTGTCGGCCACCTTCACCACGGGTCCCTTGCACTCGGGGTGCACCAGTATCTTGGCTCCGGGGTGCTGGGCCTTGAGTTCGAGGATCTTCTCGAGTGAGAACTTCTCGTGCACGTGGCAGCCTCCGTGCCAGAGCAGCATGTTGCGACCCGTGATGCTGTTGATGTAGCCACCCAGGTTCTGGTCTGGGCCGAAGATGATGGGTGTATCCTTGGGCAGCGACTCCACGATCTGGCGCGCGTTGCTACTGGTCACCACGATGTCGGTCACGGCCTTGGTGGCAGCGGTGGTGTTGACATAGCTGATGACGGTATGGTCGGGATGGTCGGCCACAAACTTGGCAAACTCATCAGCGGGACAGCTCTCGGCCAGCGAGCACGAGGCGTTGAGGTCGGGCACGAGCACCTTCTTTTGGGGGCACAGTATCTTGTTGGTCTCGCCCATGAAGTGCACGCCACACATCACGATGATATCGGCATCCGTCTGCGCGGCCTTCTGTGCCAGAGCCAGCGAGTCGCCGATGAAGTCGGCGATGTCCTGCACCTCGCCCTCGGTGTAGTAGTGTGCCATGATGACGGCATTCTTCTCCTTACACATGCGGCGAATCTCGGCCTTGATATCAATGTCTGCGGGGATGGGCTCGTCCACGTAGCCCTTTTCCACCCATTTCTTTTCCACCATAATATTATATTATTGTTTTTAGAGTTATTAATAAGAAGAATAGATATGATGATAATGATAGACTGTTGATAATGTTGATAATTTTAGCCCATTTCATCGGTGTTTTGGGTTATCATCATGGGGCCATCAGTTATCCTTATGTTGTCCACATGTCGGGCCCTCCCTATCATCGTTGATTATTAGGGCGTAAGGCCTTGCTGAGTGGCTTTTATCAACAGCTGTTTACAAGTGCAAAGTTAATAACTTTCGCTTAATTCCCCGTCTAATAACTCCCCGAATTTGGGTTGAAAAGTTATTTTTAAGTTTCCAATAACTTATTTGGCCATCTCATTTCTTTGTCTACACAAGGCTTTTTCCGTACCGCCAAATTATTTATTAGGTTTTTATCATCATCTTATAATACACTTTTCAACACTTATTCTTACCTTTGCACGCACTTATTAACAACTGTAGACATGAGAAAACTGAAGATAACGGAGATGGGGCGCATGAGTGTGGATGAGTATCGCCAGGCCCAGAAGATGCCCCTGGTGGTGGTGCTCGACCACGTGCGTAGTCTCTATAATGTGGGTAGCGTATTTCGCACCAGTGATGCTTTCTGCCTGGAGGCTATCTACTTATGCGGTATCACGGCCACCCCACCCCACCCCGAAATCCACAAGACGGCTCTCGGGGCAGAAGATACGGTGGAATGGCGACATTTCGACCGTACGGAGGATGCTGTTGACATGTTGAAAACTCAGGGCTACACCGTCTTGGCCGTGGAGCAATGTGAGGGCAGCACCATGCTCCACAACTTGCAGATAGACAGAACGAAGCGCTATGCCGTGGTGCTGGGCAACGAGGTGAAGGGTGTGCAGCAACAAGTTGTTGACAACTGTCACGGCTGTGTCGAAATCCCTCAGTTTGGCACCAAGCACAGCATGAACGTATCCGTCACCGCTGGCATGATCATCTGGGAGTTTGCCAAGCACCTGCGCCTTATTTAAGAGAGGAAATAAGGAAGGAATCACTGAGGCGGCAAATTGTGGTTTAGCGGGGAGATGGGATAAAATATCAATAAATAAAAATATATAAGGATACAACAGGAAATGTGATATAAACCTTAATTCCGCAACACTATTACAAATTTGACGTTCTCAACGGAAGTCGAACGGATGCCGAAGCGCATTGAGCCGAGTCCGGGAACAGCCACTGAGTGACCTTCGGTTGCCCATGCCTTGATGACCTCACCGATAGCGTCCCATGCGGCATTGATTGCACCCTTGCTGATGCCCGAAC
>CALZKW010000020.1 GCA_945788095.1 uncultured Prevotellaceae bacterium
ACATTCTGCAAAAATTATATGCATAATGTGTCGGAATGGAAATTCTGCACGATTTTAAAAATGCAGTTTATTAATTTACTGTTAGTTAGGTGGATATTTTGGGGATAAACTGGACATAAGAATTATGAGGATTTTGAACACCCTACCTTACAGGGTCTTGATTTCCTCGGACAGTAATACTTTTCAAAGAATTCTTTCGTTAAGCGAGAGGAGAGGGAATGCTTGCATTCATTATCCCGAGCGTAGAAAGAGTCGGAGATTCCCAAGATATACTTCATCTGCAATAGAAGATATACTTGTCGGGCAAAGTAAGTATATCTTCTCTGAAAATGGGATGGTCTCGAGTAACTGTCAGAAACCTGGCTTATAGCGAATTTTGAGTTCTCGATTTATGCCTCATCCTTGGCAAGGACAGTCATAACCCACATAAAATAAAAACATCTTTTTCTTCCGAAAAGACGGCTCAGTAGAAAATCCGTGGGGCAACGTGCGGCAATACTCTTTGAGGAATATCCGGACATAAAAACAGCCTATGGTCTTTGTCATTCTCTACGAATGATCTTTTCCAAAAACACGATTAAGGATGCTGCACGACTCTCCATGGCAAGGTGGTACAACAAGGTCGAAGAAGCAGGATTGCACTCATTCAATGTCATCGCTGCTACCTTCTATGAACACTATGACGAAATTTTTCCGTTCGTTCCGTTGTTAACCCAACCTCATCTCCCCGCTAAAAGTCGAACTCGAGCTGCTGGGGAGGAAGGAGCTGGAAACTCATACGGTGGTAGGGCGAGGGGCCATGCTGGCGGATGGCCTCGCGGTGAATCTTGGCGGGGTAGCCCTTGTTGCGGTCCCAGTGATACATGGGGTACTCCTCGTGGATGCGCATCATGAAATCGTCACGATACGTTTTGGCCAGGATGCTGGCGGCGGCGATGGAGAGATACTTGCCATCACCCTTGACGATGGTGGCGTGGGGAGTGGCCTCCTCGCGGCGTTCATTGTCGGGCTGCGTGAGGTCGAGGGGCTCGTGGTAGGGATAGAAGCGGTTGCCGTCCACGATGATGTGGTCGGGGCGCAGCGTGAGGCCGTCGAGGGCACGATGCATGGCCAGGATGCTGGAGCGCAGGATGTTGATGCGGTCTATCTCATGGTTGTCCACGATGCCCACAGCCCATGCCAAGGCCTCGCGCTCGATGACCTCGCGCAGCTGGTAGCGCTTCTTCTCGCTGAGCTGCTTGGAGTCGTTGAGCAGGGAGTTCTCATAGTCGTAGGGCAGCACCACGGCGGCGGCAAAGACAGGACCGGCGAGGCATCCTCGGCCGGCCTCGTCGCAACCAGCCTCAATGCAATCTGCTTGATAGAATGGCTGTAGCCCCCCTCTAACTCCCCCCAAGGGGGGAGGACAAGTTTTTACTCTTTTCACTTTTCACTTTTCACTATTGGCCTACGGTCGAGTCTGCTCACACTCGGCATAGTCCCCCCTCTGACTCCCCCGAGGGGGAGTACAAGGTATTAGGGGTATTATAAAGTATTAAGTATTATTCACTCAAGTTTCGCAAGCTCAACTTTCGCAGGTTTTAGGTTTAACAACGGAACCAGGAGAAATAATTATTCCGTTCTTTCTGTTGTTAAAAAATGCCTACAACCTCAAGAGCGAAGCGACCTAAAACCTATAACCTGTGAAACTGTGCAAGTTATAACTTGCGAAAGTTGAATTATTCACTATTCACTCCCCAAGGAGGGGGCTTTAGAACATCCTCCTTACTCGCTCGATGGCACTTACCAGGGCGTCAATCTCCTCGCGGGTGTTGTAGAGGGCAAAGGAGGCGCGGGCTGTGCCCTGGATGCCCAGGCGGTGCATGAGGGGTTCGGCGCAGTGATGACCCGTACGAATGGCTATGCCAAGACGGTCGAGCAGGGTGCCAAGGTCGAGGTGGTGGATGTTGCCCACCTGGAAACTGATGACGGCATCGTGGTCGTCCATGGGACCAAAGATGTGCATGCCCTCTATCTCCATCATGCGCTCCATGGCATAGCGGGTGAGGTCGCGCTCGTGGGCCTCGATGCGGTCCATGCCGATGGCCGACACGTAGTCGAGGGCGCGGGCCAGACCGGTGGTGGCCACATAGTCGGGGGTGCCGGCCTCAAACTTGAAGGGCAGCTCATTGTAGGTGGTATGCTCGAAGGAAACGCTCTGTATCATCTCACCACCACCCATGTAGGGGGGCAGACGGTCGAGCCACTCCTCCTTGCCATAGAGCACACCGATGCCCGTGGGACCATAGATCTTGTGGCCCGAGAAGGCAAAGAAGTCGCAGTCGAGTTGCTGCACATCGATGGCCATGTGGGGGGTGCTCTGGGCACCGTCGATGAGCACGGGCACACCATGGTCGTGGGCGATGCGTATGATGTCGCCGACGGGGTTGATGGTGCCTAATACGTTGCTCACATGGGCCACCGACACCAGTTTGGTGTGCTCGGTGAAGAGCTGCTCGTAGGCGTCCATGCAGAGGCGGCCGTCGTCGGTGATGGGGATGACACGCAGACGTATGCCCTTGCGGGCTGCCACGAGCTGCCACGACACGATGTTGGAGTGGTGCTCCATCTCGCTGACGATGACCTCGTCGCCCTCCTGCATCATGGCATCACCAAAGCACGAAGCCACGAGGTTGATGCTCTCGGTGGTGCCGCGGGTGAAGATGATCTCGTTGGTGGAACGGGCATTGATGAATCGGCGTACCGTCTCGCGACTCTGCTCGTGCATCTCGGTGGCCTGCTGCGAGAGGAAGTGCACGCCGCGGTGCACGTTGGCATTGACGTTGTAGTACTCCTCACTCATGGCCTCCACCACCTGGCGGGGCTTCTGAGTGGTGGCCCCATTGTCGAGGTAGACAAGGGGATACTTCTTGTATATGGTACGCTGGAGGATGGGAAAATCCTCGCGGATGGATGATAGGTTCATTTTGGTCGCTTCGCTCTTGAGGTTGTAGGTTTTTGGTCGCTTTGCTCTTGAGGTTGTAGGTTTTTCTAAGGTTGTAGGTCTATTTTTCAACAACAGGAAGAACGGAATACTTATTTCTATTTGTTCCGTTGTTAAACCTACCACCTAAAACCTCAAAAGGGTAGCGACCTAAATATTATTTACACAGCTTGCAGCCCTCACACTTGCTGAGTTCGCCGCGGAAACGCTTGTCGGTGAGATAGTGGAGACGGTCGCGCAGGGGCTCGAGACGGATGCTGTCGAGCACCTCGCCCACGAAGGCAAACTTGAGCAACAGACGGGCCTCGGCCTCGGGGATGCCACGCTGACGCATGTAGAAGAGTGCCTGCTCGTTGAGCTGGCCCACGGTGGAACCGTGAGCACACTTCACATCGTCGGCATAGATCTCGAGCATGGGCTGGGTGTACATACGAGCCTCACGTGTGGCACAGAGGTTGGCATTCGACATGTTAGAGGTGGTCTTTTGGGCACCCTCGCGCACCAGGACACGACCTGCGAAGGCGCCTGCGGCCTCGCCGTCGAGCACGTACTTATACTTCTCCGTGCTCTGGCAATGAGCGGCACGGTGGTCAATGAGCGTGTTGTTGTCCACATGCTGCTCCTTGTCGGCCACCACGCATCCATACATGTTGATCTCGCTATACTCGCCGCTGAGGGTCACGTCGGTGCGATTGCGCGTCAGGCCGTTGTGGAGCGTGATGCTGTCCACGGTGACCGATGCTCCGCGCTGCTCGTCGACGTACATATTGGCAAAGCGCTTGTTGAGGGTATGCGTCTCCTCCAGTTCGTAGATATCGAGGTGGGCATTCTCACCCACAAAGACCTCCGTGACCTGAGTGGCCAGGAAGTTCTTGCTATCTATGGCATGGTCGCAGCAGAGGAGCTGCAGCTGGGCACCCTCCTCGACGATGATGAGCACACGGCGATTGACCATGAGGTCGACATCAGAGCGCAGTATGTTGACCACCTGGATGGGGCGCTCCACCACCACGCCCTTGGGCACGTAGATGAAGAGGCCATCCTGGGCGAGCATCGTGTTGAGCGCATTGATGCTGTCCTTGTGGCTGCGGGCCAGGCGACCATAGTGGCTGGCGATGAGGTCGGAGTGGGTGCGCGAATACTCGGCCAGCGAACCTATGAGCACCCCCTGGGGCAGAGCGGCCTTGGGCTGCTCCTTGGCATAGAACTCATCGTTGAGCATGAAATAGAGCGAGGTGCTGAGATTGGGCACATCGCAGCGAAACACCTCGTAGGGGTCCACGGGGATGCTCACACGATTGAGGTTGAGGCCATAGTCGGGACTGAAGGCCTGCTCCACGTCGGTGTACTTGTAGCGCTCCACCTTCTGGGTGGGGAAGCCCAGGGTCTGCAAGGCTTCATAGGCCTCCTCGCGCAGCGCATTGAGCACAGGGGCCGAGTGGCTCGCTATCATCTCGCGACACTGGGCGTAGAGCTCTGTATATTGCTTGCTTGCACTCATAGTCCGGCCTCCTCCTTTATCCAATCGAAGCCCTTCTCCTCTATCTCGAGAGCCAGTTCGGGACCGGCTGTCTTGATTATCTTGCCATCGATGAGCACATGGATGATGTCGGGCTTGAGGTAGTCGAGCAGACGCTGGTAGTGGGTGATGACGATAGCACTGGTCTCGGGGGTGCGGAGCTTGTTGAAGCCCTCGGCCACGATGCGCAGCGCATCGACGTCGAGGCCTGAGTCGGTCTCGTCGAGGATGCTGAGCGTGGGCTCGAGCATGGCCATCTGGAAGATTTCGTTGCGCTTCTTCTCACCACCCGAGAAACCCTCGTTGACACTACGGTTGGCCAGCTTGCTGTCGAGTTCCACTATCTTGCGCTTCTCGCGCATGAGCTTGAGGAACTCACCCGCAGGCATGGGCTCGAGGCCCTGGTACTTGCGGCGCGCATTGACCGCTGCACGCATGAAGTTGGTCATGCTCACACCGGGTATCTCGATGGGCTGCTGAAAGGACATGAAGATGCCCGCATTGGCGCGCTCCTCAGTCTTCATGGCCAGGAGGTCCTGACCATTGAAGATAATCTCGCCCTCAGTCACCTCGTAGGCGGGATGGCCCACAATGACGTTGCTCAGTGTCGACTTGCCGGCACCGTTGGTGCCCATCACGGCATGTATCTCACCGTCACGCACGGTGAGGTTGATGCCCTTCAATATCTCTTTGCCATTAATGCTGGCATGCAAATTCTTTATCTCTAACATTATCCTACTGATCCTTCAAGTGAAACTCCTAATAACTTCTGTGCCTCCACAGCAAACTCCATGGGCAACTTGTTGAGCACGTCCTTGGCATAGCCGTTGACAATCAGGCTCACGGCCTCCTCGGTATTGATGCCACGCTGGTTGCAGTAGAGGAGCTGGTCCTCGCTGATCTTGCTCGTGGTGGCCTCGTGCTCCACGATGGCCGTATCGTTGTGGATGTCCATGTAGGGGAAGGTATGGGCTCCGCAATGACTGCCCAACAGGAGGGAATCACAGCTGCTGTAGTTGCGTGCACCGTCTGCCTTGGCACTCACCTTGACCAGACCGCGGTAGGAGTTCTGGCTCTTGCCCGCGCTGATACCCTTGCTGATGATGGTCGACTTGGTGTTCTTGCCGATATGTATCATCTTGGTGCCGGTATCGGCCTGCTGGTAGTTGTTGGTCACGGCCACGCTGTAGAACTCAGCCTGACTACCATCACCGCTTAGGATGCACGAGGGGTACTTCCAAGTGATGGCACTGCCGGTCTCAACCTGTGTCCACGACAGACGGCTGTTGGCACCACGCAGGTGGCCTCGCTTGGTGACGAGATTGAGCACACCGCCCTTGCCCTCATGGTCGCCGGGATACCAGTTTTGCACCGTGGAGTATTTCACCTCGGCATTCTCCATCACCACAATCTCTACGATGGCGGCATGGAGCTGGTTTTCGTCGCGCATGGGAGCCGTACATCCCTCGAGATAGCTGACGTAGGCATTGTCGTCGCACACGATGAGGGTACGCTCAAACTGGCCTGTGCCTCGGGCATTGATGCGGAAGTAGGTGCTCAGCTCCATGGGGCAGCGCACCCCCTTGGGGATATATACAAACGAACCGTCGCTAAAGACGGCACTGTTGAGGGCGGCAAAGTAGTTGTCGCGGTAGGGCACCACGCTACCCAGATACTGGCGCACCAAGTCGGGATGCTCCTTGACAGCCTCGCTGATGGAACAGAAGATGATGCCCTTCTCCTGGAGCTTCTCGCGGAAGGTGGTCTTGACGCTCACCGAGTCCATCACGGCATCGACAGCCGTGCCGCTCAACGCGAGTCGCTCCTCGAGGGGAATGCCCAACTTGTCGAAGGTCTTCATCAGTTCGGGGTCTATCTCCTTCTTCTCGCGGCCCTCCTTCTTCTGGGTGGGGTCGGCATAGTAGGAGATGTCCTGATAGTCTATCTGAGGCATATCGAGGTGGCCCCACTTGGGTTCCTCCATGGTGAGCCAGTGGCGGTATGCCTTGAGTCGGAACTCCAGGAGCCACTCGGGTTCGCCCTTCTTCTGTGATATGAGGCGCACCACATCCTCGCTCAGGCCCTTGTCTATGATTTCAGTCTGCACATCGGTGGTGAAGCCGTACTCGTACTTCTTCTCCGCCACCTCACGCACAAATTGGTTGTTATCGCTCATTGTTCATTATAATATTGTATGGTTTCAGGGGGCAATTCATCTTCAAAACCTCATATCACCATCGATGCCACATCGGTCAGAGGCTTCACCAACAATGACTGCTGCTGGTCTTCCTCGCTGATAGTGCCCACGTAGACCAGCAACTTGAGCACAAAGCCCAACACCAGTCCGTACTTGGCCACAGAGGCTACCATACCCAGCAGATTGTTGACCACGCCCACCTTGAGTCCGTCGAGCAGATGGGTCAGCATGGCAGCAATCCACGACAGCAGTATGGTGGCCAGCAGGACTATCATGACAAAGGCTATGACCTTGGAAGTGAGTTCGGCCGTAGCAAAGAGGCGTGTCACCACGGGTGCTACACTCTCGCACAGCATCCAGGCCAACACCAGCGCGGCACCAAAGCCAAGCAGCGAAAACACCTGCTGCACCAGCCCCATGCGCCACCCCACAAGGGCAGCCACACCAAGCAGTATGAATAATATGATGTCGATGGTAAGCATAATACATAAAAAAAATCCCCACCTCCGCCTCCCTCAAAGGGGAGGAGCCCCGATGTGGATGGCGGTATGTGGGGGTATTGTTTCCTTAGTTATCTCCTGTGCCATGCCCCAGGAGTAGAGTGGCCTGGGAGCAGGGCAGGGATTGTGTCGGATTGCGGAACTTTACAACTTAGCCTTCACCTCAATCTCCTGGAAGGTCTCGAGGATATCGCCCTCACGCAGGTCGTTGAAGTTGACCAGAGAGATACCACACTCGAAATTGGTGGTCACCTCCTTGACATCATCCTTGAAGCGCTTCAGAGCATTGATCTCGCCGGTGAAGACCACGATACCGTCGCGCACGACGCGGGCCTTGTTGGTGCGGCTGACCTTTCCGTCGATGACGTAGGCTCCAGCCACGGTACCCACCTTTGAGATGTGGTATACCTGACGTACCTCCACCTGGGCGGTAACCTCCTCCTTGATCTCGGGCGAGAGCATACCCTCCATGGCGTCGCGTACTTCCTCGATGGCGTCGTAGATGACGCTGTAGGTGCGGATATCCACACCCTCCTGGTCGGCCAGACGGCGTGCTGCAGCAGAGGGACGTACCTGGAAGGCCACGATGATGGCATCCGAGGCAGCAGCCAGGTTGACATCGCTCTCGGAGATCTGACCCACGGCCTTCTGGATGACGTTGACCTGAATCTTCTCGGTAGAGAGCTTGAGCAGCGAGTCGCTGAGGGCCTCGATAGAACCGTCCACGTCACCCTTGACGATGATGTTGAGCTCCTTGAAGTCGCCCAGTGCAATACGGCGGCCAATCTCGTTGAGGTCGACACGCTTCATGGTGCGCAGACCCTGCTCACGAGCGAGCTGGATACGCTTGTTGGCTATCTCGCGTGCCTCCTGGTCGCTGTCCATGACATGGAATGAGTCACCAGCCTGGGGAGCACCGTTGAGACCGAGGATAGTGGCAGCCTGTGAGGGGCCAATCTCCTTGACACGGCGGCCACGCTCGTCGAACATAGCCTTGACGCGGCCATAGTTGGTACCAGCGAGCATGATGTCGCCCACGTGGAGCGTGCCGTTGCTACAGAGCACGGTGGCCACATAGCCACGGCCCTTGTCGAGCGACGACTCGATGATGGTACCCGTACCCTTGCGGTTGGGGTTGGCCTTGAGGTCGAGCATCTCGGCCTCGAGGAGCACCTTCTCGAGCAGTTCCTCCACACCGATGCCCTTCTTGGCACTGATGTCCTGGCTCTGGTACTTACCGCCCCACTCCTCAACGAGGAAGTTGAGCTGTGCCAGTCCCTCCTTGATCTTATCGGGGTTGGCTGCGGGCTTATCGATCTTGTTGATGGCAAATACGATGGGCACGTTGGCAGCCACGGCGTGGTTGATAGCCTCCTTGGTCTGGGGCATGATGTCGTCGTCGGCAGCCACGATGATGATGGCGATATCGGTGACCTGGGCACCACGGGCACGCATGGCGGTAAATGCCTCGTGACCGGGGGTATCGAGGAAGGTGACATGACGGCCATCCTCGAGCTGCACGTTGTAGGCACCGATATGCTGGGTGATACCACCTGCCTCACCGGCGATGACGTTGGTCTGGCGGATATAGTCGAGCAGAGAGGTCTTACCGTGGTCTACGTGACCCATGACGGTCACGATGGGAGCGCGGGGGATGAGATCCTCCTCGTTGTCCTCCTCCTCTACTACTGCCTCGCTGACCTCAGCGCTGACATATTCGGTCTTGTAGCCATACTCCTCGGCCACGAGGTTGATGGTCTCGGCATCCATACGCTGGTTGATGCTGACCATGATACCGATACTCATACAGGTACCGATAACCTGGGTCACGGGGATATTCATCATGGTGGCGAGTTCGTTGGCGGTCACAAACTCGGTGAGCTTGAGCACCTTGCTCTCTGCCTGCATGGCTTCCATCTCCTCCTCCATACCCTGGCGGATGGCGTCGCGCTTCTCGCGGCGATACTTGGCGCCCTTGCCCATCTTGGCACCCTTGTTGGTGAGGCGTGCCAATGTCTCGCGTACCTGCTTTGCTACCTCCTCGTCGCTCACTTCCTGAGTCACGGGAGCCTGCTTGGGCTGGTTCTTCTTGTTCTTCTTGCCCTGGCCCTGCTGCTGGTTGCGGTTGTTGTTATTATTATTGTTGCCGTTCTTCTTGCCCTGGGCGCCCTGCTGCTGGTTGGCTGCAGCGTTGATGTCCACACGCTGCTGGTTGATGCGCTGACGCTTCTTGCGCTCACCGTTCTGCTGAGCCTGCTGCTGAGCCTTGGCCTCGCGCTCCTTGCGCTTCTCGTCGCGGCTCTTCTTCTTGGGGCGTGTGCTCTGGTTGAGAGTGGCGAGGTCTACATGACCCATCACCTTGAGCTGGGGGGTGCTGCCCCCCTCGGGCTTGAGGCGGAACACACCGTCTACCTCCTCGCCCACGAGCTTGCCGTTCTTCGAGGTGCTGACGATGACGTTGGCGGCCTTCTCCTCCTGCTTGGGCTCCTCTGCCTTGGCGGGCTCTTCAGCCTTGGCGGGCTCGGCCACCTTGGCGGGCTCCTCTGCCTTGACGGGCTCGGCCACCTTGACGGGCTCCTCTGCCTTGGGGGCGGGAACTACGGTCTTCTTGGCGCTGAGGTCGATATGACCTACCACCTTGAGCTCAGCCTTGGCCACGGGGTGTGGCTCCACGAGCTCTTCCTTGCGCTTGTTCTCCTTGGACACCTTCTGTCGCTGCTCTCTGAACTGCTCCACCTCGTTGCGGAGGTTCTTATCCTTGACAAACTCCTTGACGAGCAGGTCGTACTGCTCATCGCTGATTTTGAGATTGGGATTGGCCTCGATTTCGGTGAATCCGTGTTTGTGCAGGAACTCAACAGCGGTCTGGAGTCCTACGTTGCATTCTTTTGTTACCTTACTTAATCTTGCGCTCATACATTGTTTCCTCATCTGCGGGACGCGACAGCCTCTTCTATCAGAGACCGAGTGGTGATGCGTTTGAGGTCTTATTTTTTATTTGTGGGTTGTTATAGTTCTGTCTTCTTGTGGCGGGGGAGGGAGGGGGGAGTAGCCTGTGGCTTACTCTCCCTCTGCGGGCTCAGTGGCCTCTGTAGCCTCAGGAGCTGCGGGCTGCTCTGCCTGGGGCATTTCCTCGCCAAACTCCTCGCTGAGGATGCGTATGATATCGTCCACGGTCTCTTCCTCGAGGTCTGCTCTCTGGGTGAGCATCTCGCGGGGAGCGTTGAGCACCGAGCGTGCAGTCTCGAGTCCGAGGCTCTTGAGTGAGTCGATAATCCAGGGGTCGATGGCATCGCTAAACTCATCGAGCATGATATCGTCCTCGGTGTCCTCGTCGATCTCGCGGAATACGTCGATGGTGTATCCGGTGAGCATACTGGCGAGCTTGATATTGAGACCCTGCTTACCGATGGCGAGGCTTACCTGGTCGGGATCGAGGTATACCTCTGCACGGGGCTTCTCGTCCTCAGCCACCTCGGGGATGATGATGCTGTTGACGCGTGCGGGAGCGAGGGCACGGGCAATGAAGAGCTCGGGGTTGGTGGTATAGTTGATCACGTCGATGTTCTCACCATGGAGCTCGCGCACGATACCTGCCACACGGCTACCCTTGACGCCGACGCATGCACCTACGGGGTCGATGCGCTCGTCGTAGCTCTGCACGGCAATCTTGGCTCTCTCGCCGGGGATGCGTGCGATGCGGTGGATGGTGATGAGACCCTCATGGATCTCGGGCACCTCAGCCTCGAGCAGACGCTGGAGGAAGGTGGGGCTGGTGCGGCTGATGATGATCTTGGGGTTGCCGGTGGTGTTGTCCACGCGTGCCACTACGGCACGTGCATGCTCACCCTTGCGGAAGAAGTCGCCGGGTATCTGCTCAGAGCGGGGCAAGAGGAGCTCGTTGCCCTCGTCGTCGATGATGAGGGTCTCGCGCTTCCATGCCTGGTATACCTCACCCGACACGACCTGACCGATGCGGTCCTTGTACTCATTGTAGAGTGCGTCGTGCTCGAGCTCGAGTATGCGGCTTGCCAGTGTCTGGCGGAGTGTGAGGATGGCACGGCGTCCGAAGTCCTTGAACTCCACGCGCTGGCTCACCTCCTCGCCCACCTCGTAGTCGTCCTCGATGGTGCGGGCCTCGCTGAGGCTGATTTCCATGTTCTCATCCTCTACCTGTCCGTCCTCTACCACGGTGCGGCGGCGGTAGATCTCAAAGTCACCCTTGGCGGGGTTGACGATGACGTCGTAGTTTTCATCAGTGCCATAGGTCTTAGCTATGACGTTGCGGAAACTCTCCTCGAGCACACTGACCAGAGTGGTCTGATCGATGTTCTTCATCTCCTTGAACTCAGCAAAACTTGCTATGAGGTTGATTCCTGTCTCTTCTGTCTTCTGTGTTGCCATTCTCTGTATTTCGTTGTTTTTCTTATTTCATCTTTATCACATACTTGGTGCTCACCACCTCGTCGTAGGTCAGCGTGATGGGTGTGGCCACCATCTTGGGGCGCTTCATGCCTTCCTCCTTGACCTTCTTCTCCACGGTCACCTCAAAGGAGTCGGGGCTCACAGCGGTGAGCACGCCCTGCATCTTGTGTCCGTCCTTGAGCTGCACCTCGACATCCTTGCCGACGTGTATCTCATACTGCTTGAGCACCTTGAAGGGCTGTCCCAGACCGGCGCTGCCCACCTCGAGCTCATAGTCCTCGTCCTCGCGGTCTATGCGCTCCTCGATGAATCGGCTCAGTTCGGCACAATCCTCAATCCATACTCCCTCGGCATGGTCGATTACCACTACGATACGGTCATCGAGCGACACGGTGAGGTCTACCAGGAAGTACTCCTTGCCCTCGAGCCACTCGTTGACGGCCTGTTCTACTGCTTTCTTGTCAATCATGAAGCAAACTAAAATTGCGACCTCCTCCCTGTCGTCCCCCACGGGGGAATAGGTCGTGATGATAGTTAGTTGTAGCCCCTCTCCCGGGAGGTGTGACGAGGGGTCTGCGCATGTGAATTATGCAAGAAGTGAGGAACTCTTTCGGGCCCCTCACTTCTTCTTCGCGCTGCAAAGTTACATATTTCCAATAATATACATGGTGTATTTACTCCGTTTTTTGTTACAAAATTGTGTTTTTTTGCTACAAATGGGGGAAAAGCCTTACCTTTGCGGCCAAAACAGGACAGTATGAAAGCAGTAGTAGACGACAAGATACCCTATATCCGCGAGGCTATAGAGGGTGTGATGGACTGCGTGGTCTATCTCCCCGGCAACCAGATCAGCCGCAGCGACCTCCTCGATGCCGATGTGCTCATAGTACGTACCCGAACCCGTGTAGACGAGGCTCTGCTCGAGGGCACGCCGGTGCGCTTCGTGGCCACCGCCACCATCGGTTTCGACCACATCGATGCAGCCTACCTGGAGCGCAAGGGCATCACCTGGACCAACTGTCCGGGGTGTAACGCCACCAGCGTGGCGCAGTATGTGAAATGCTCCCTCCTGCTCCTCGAGCGCGAGCATGGCATCCGTCTCAGCCAGACTACTCTGGGCATCGTGGGTGTGGGCCATGTGGGCAGCGCCGTCAGCGAAGCCGTGGCGCCCCTCGTGGGCCGCGTGCTGCTCAACGATCCTCCCCGACACCTGCCCGCCACCCTCGCCCAGCTGCAGCAGGAGTGCGACATCATCACCATCCACACGCCCCTCACAACCGAGGGCCATCACCCCACCTACCACCTCTTCGATGAGGCTTTCTTCCGTGGTCTCCCCCACCCCATCGTGCTCCTCAATGCGGGTCGTGGCGAGGTGGTCGACAATGCGGCCCTCGAGCAGGCCATCGACAGCGGCATGGTGCGCCACGCCATCATCGACACCTGGGAGCACGAGCCCAACATCCGTCTCTCGCTGCTCCCCAAGGTCTACATCGCCACCCCCCACATAGCCGGCTATAGCGCCGACGGCAAGGCCAATGCCTCGCGCATGGTGATGGAGGCTCTCTGCAAGTGGATGGGCCGCCCCATGACAGCCACCATCCTCCCCCCCGAGGTAGACATCACAGGCAGCGATCCCCTCGACCTCTACAATCCCCTCACCGACTCCGAGAGGCTCAAAATGGCCCCTCAGGACTTCGAACTGCAGCGAGGCCACTACCCCATAAGGAGGGAGAAAGGGAGGGCATAGCTTGAAGTAAATAAGGGAGTAAAAAGGAAGTTAAAAGAGAGTTATAGGGACAATAGTCTTGTTGCGGAATTCACATAGTACGCCCCGTGCTCGGCATCCCGAAGGCAAAATGAGGCATTCATTGCTGTGACTAAATGTCACAACGTGCCACATTTTGGGGAGGTCAGTGCTCTGACCGACAGGGGAGGACGCTTAGCGAGCGAAGCGTCACTCTTCGAGATGCCGAGCGGGGGCGTGTCGCGGACTATATCCTTTTATCCTTAGCTTTTTTATGTATTAGCTCCTATTTTTATTATCCCTTATTTATTTTTCTTTATTGATATTTTATACCCCGCAACTCCCCCATAAACTCCCAATTTACAAACGCAGGGGTTTCCCGGCGAGCCTATTTCCCTATACAGATATTGGCTATCTCCCCCTCCCCCATGTGCCATTAAAAAAAGACCCATATCCTGCGTCAACAGAACCCATATCCTATGGGGGCTAAGACCCATATCCTGTGGCGACGAAACCCATATGCTACGACAGACCATAGTACTATCCTCCAACTGACCATAGTACTATCCTCCAACTGACCATAGTACTATCCTCTGACCAACCATAGTACTATCCCCCAATATACAGTTTACCCGTCCGTCCATCCAAACCCTCCTATATATAGGGTTTGGATGGACGGACGGGCAAACATCAGCAAGACATTCGTCCCTTATTTGAGGTTTTAGGTTTTAGGTCGTTACGCTTTTGGGGGTTAGGTGATAGGTCCTACAACCTCAAAAGCGAAGCGACCTAAAGCCTAAGAAGTCACAACCTTCTTGCCTCCCTTCACCACCATCTTGCTGCATCGTGTGGCTCGCTTGCCGTCTATGGTATAGGCGGGGCTGTCGGGGGAGGAGTGGGTCACGCCGTGTATGGCCGTGGCGGGGCGGCGGTCCGTCATCTGTATGTCGTCGATGCAGGCACGCTTGCTGCCGGTGTTGAGGCTCTCTATCTTGAGGCGCACATTGCCCTCGATGCCGAGGTGGTAGGCATAGCGCGTGGGGGTGGCGGTGAGGGGGAGTTCGTCCACAGCGGTCAGCCATGTGAGGCCTCCGTCGAGGCTGTAGCTGATGCGTATCTTGACGCCCGTGTCGGTGCCGTAGCTGCTGGCCCAGAGCGAGAGCGAGTCGCAGCCGTTGGCCTTGTCGGTGGTCATCATGATGTGGGCAGGGGTGGTGATCTCCGTGCCTGTCTTGACGTAGCCCTTCATGCGCACACAGCGCTGGTCGCGGGGGCGATCCTTCTCCTTGTCGCTGGCCAGCATGGCATTGCTCATCTCCCAGGTGGCGGCATTGCAGCTGACCTCTGCCTTGGCATAGGCGCTCTTGCTGCCTGTCTCGAAGTTTTCCCAGAAGGCCACGTCGCTGACTACGCCCGTGACGGTGATGATACGATCCTCGGCTCCTGGGGCTGCACAGATGATTTCGCCCTCGTAGGTGCCCGGCTCGGAGGCTCCGGCAAAGCGCACATAGAATCCCTGGGTGGCATAGGCCGTGGTGATGGTCTGCTGCCACTGTTCGCCGTCGAGGCTCACCTCAAAGAGGTCGCTGCCCGTGGCTGTGCAGGTGGGCTGGTCGGTGTTTTGCATAAAGACCGATGCCGCTGCGCTTCGGCTTGCCTCGCCGGCATGGGCCACAAAGAACATGGTCTCGGGCGAGACGCTAAACTTGACCGTGGTGCTTGGATCGGGATCGGGCTCGATGTGTATGTCAGGGTTCTTGCGGTCGCGTATGCGCTGTAGGTCGAAGTCGCAGTCGGTGCTGTCGCCCCACACATAGTGGCAGAGCGAGGGGAAGTCTACGTAGGGGTTGCGGTTGCCCTGTATCCACTCTATGCTGTCGCATCGCTCGCGCTCGATGTCGTCCACGGGGTCCTGCTCGGCCCACTCGAGCATGAGGGTGCTGACCCAGGGGCGCATCACGAGCGGACTCTCGGGGTCGACGGTGAGCAGTCCCTCTGCGGTGGTCCAGAGTCCCTCCTGGCCGAAGTGCTTATAGCATGTGGCCATATAGAAGTAGGTGCGTGCGAAGTCGCCCTTCCACCCGTCGGCGGGCTCCCACACGGTGACCTGTCCCTCGGGGCACGACTGCGTCTTGCCCACGCGTATGGTGCCGTTGTCGTAGGCCACGGTGCCGTCCACCACGCCTATGGGGTTGTTGCTCTTGCGCTGATTGGCCGCAGCATCGCTGGGGTAGAGGTTGTAGAGGTCCTTGTAGGCATTGTTCTCGAGGTGTCCCCACCAGCTGTTGGCCCAGATGTGCTCGATGTTCATGCCGCTCACGGCCGTATTGTCGTCGTTGAGGTAGCGCACCGCGGATGAGTATCTGTCGCGCACCTGTCCGCCCTCCATGCGGTCCGTGCGTCCGAATCCCGCCCAGGTGCGGTTGTTGCCGCCTCCGTAGCCCAGCACCCTGATGGGCTGCACGATGTTGTGCAGGCTATCCATAAGGGCAATGCCCCTGACCTGCTGTGCCATGGCCTCGCATACAGCCACAAGACACACGAGTGTGATGAGAGTCGTTCGTTTCATAGTGTATTATTATTTAGTGAAAAACGAAAAGTTTGCTACCGCTCGAGGCACTTTGTACTTGGCAATAATATACAATTTGACCCCGTATCGGGCGTTGTGCCTTCCAGGCAAGTCGCAGGGCGTTTTCGGGGTCTAATTGTATATCGTTGCCTTCGTTTTTCACTTCTATAATCCGTATTCGAGCATTTCGCTGCGCAGATACTGTATATCCTCGTCGCTGATGCCGGCCCAGATGCAGTACTTGTAGAAGCTCTCGTGGAGAGTGTCGGCGGGGAATGTCTTCTTGATCCAGGGCAGCACCTTGTGGAAGCCCACATGGCCGCGGTAGCGCTTGTGACCGCGGAATGACGACATCTCGTAGTCGCGGGTGAGGTCCACCTCGCTGACGCCCAATACGCCCTCGATGATCAGACTGAGGGTGCCGCAGCGGTCGCAGCCCACGGCGCAGTGCCAGTTGACCACCTTGCCCTCGCGCAGACGGTCCACGAGCCACTTGAAGTTGCGTGCATGCTTGGCGCGCTCTGAGTTCATCGATCCTGCATAACTGTCGGCCACGCCATTGAAATAGTCCACACCAGGCCCCAGGGGCGACTCCTTGAGGGTCGACTCGGCACGCAGGTCGAGTTCGGCCCCTACGCCTAAGTTGGTGGCCATGAGGTGCTTGCCCTCCTGGGTGACGCGCTCCAGGTGTCCGCTGCGATACATACGTCCATATTTGATGCGGGGATTGCCGGGCAGTTCGCTGCGCCATCCACCGATGTCGCGCATGTTGCTCACTCCGGGCACGTATATCATGCGCACCTGTCCCACGGTGCGGAATCGTCCGTCGGCCATCACCGTCACGGTGTTGTCCTTGCGTATCTCCTCCACCTTATAATAATAAGTGCACTGGGGCAGCATGTTGCGTATGATGTAGTCCTTCGACTTGACGGCGGGGTGGTAGGTCACCGAGTCCGAGTAGTCGGCATTCTGGCTAAGCGTCACGCGTATCTCGGCTATGGCGTCGGGGGTGGTGGTGGGTGTCCACACCACCTTCTTGCCGTTGGGGTGGTCGAGGCGTTCGCCCTGTGCCTTCATGGTGGTATACTTGGTCACCACGGTATACTTCACGTTCGTGTTGTGATAGTAGGTCGTGTCTGCCATATAGGCCGCCACGGCAGGCTTCTCGATGTTGACCACTTCGATGTCGTCCTGTGCCCACACGTGGCAGGTGAGCATCAGGGTAAGCAATAATGTGAGTTTCTTCATATCTTCTGTTTGATTCTTAAATATCAGAGGTAGCCCCCCTACAGACAGCAAGGGGGTGGCCACAAAGATACGACAAATGTCAAGAAGGAACGGGATGTTAGGCAGTTTTTAACAAATTACGGACACTATCTTGATTATTGTTAGTAAATTTGCACCCTCAATAAGACAGAAGACGCACATTATGAGGAAACTTATCCTACGCTTATTCACCATAACCCTGATGGGCATCGTGGCTGCGTGTCAGCAGACACCACAGCACCGCACACCGGCCACACGGGGGGCTGACTATGAGCAGCAGCTCGTCATCAGCGAGGTAGCGAGCCACAACCGCACCGGACTGACCGACCACAACGGACAGCCCACAGACTGGCTCGAGATCCACAACACCACCTCGGCTCCCGTCAGCCTCGCGGGCTATCTGCTGTGGTATCAGGATGCCGACCTGCAGGACTCGGCCGAGTGGGCGCTCCCCGACACCACGCTCCAGGCCGGTGCCTACCTCGTGGTCAAGACCAGCAGCAATGCTGACGGCAAGCATCCCCTCGAAGCGCCGCTGCCCCTCTCCAAGCAGGGCGGTACGCTACAGCTCATCACACCCGCCAACACCATTGCGAGCCAGGTCGACTTCCCCGCCCTGACCGCAGATGCCAGCTATCAGCGCATCCACGACTCCACCTTCGTCACCACGCTCTATCCCTCACCCTTGCAGCCCAACACACCCGAGGGCTACGTGGCTGCCACGCAGGCCATCGACAGCCAGCGCCGCAGCGCCGTGGTCATTTGGGAGGCCATGAGCCGTGGCAAGAAGAGCCGCGACAACTGGGTGGAGGTGCGCAACGTATCCTCACAGCCCGTCTCTCTCAGAGACTATGCCCTGGCCCCCAAGGTGGGCGCCAAGCGCTCGTGGCAGTTTCCCGATGTGACGCTCCGTCCCGGCCAGGTCTACCAGGTGCAGACTGCGGGCAAGAAGGCTAAGTCCTCTGCCCACGTGGCCAATATCAAGATGAGCGACGAGGAGACCATCGTGCTCCTCCACAAGGACCGCTTTGCTGACGGCATCTGTGCCCGCGCCACCACCGAGGGCACCTCCATAGGCCGACGCAGCGGCGAGGCAGGTCTTTTCTACTTCGCTTCGCCCACCCCGGGCCATGACAACAGCACCAAGGCGGCGCGCCACATTGCCGAAGGTCCCGCCTTCGACCTCCCCTCGGGCACCTATGATGGCAAGCGCCTCACCATCCGTCTGGCCGATCCCACGCAGCGTGTCCACTATACGCTCGACGGCACCCTGCCCACCTCCGACTCGCCCCTGCTGCGCGCCTCGCTCCGCCTCGACTCCAGCGCCGTGGTGCGCACCTATGCCGAGGGCAACGACCACATGCTGCGCAGCCGCGTCACCACACACACCTACATCCTGGGCCGCCACCACACACTGCCCATCATCTCCGTAGCCATACCCCCTCGCGACCTCTGGGACTCGAAGACGGGCATGTACGTCAAGGGCCCCGACTACGACCGTGAGTGGCCCCACAAGAAGGCCAACTATTGGAAGCGTCTGCGCCGCCGTGCCCACGTGGAGATGATCGACAGTCTGGGTGGCTTTGAGACTGATGCCGACCTAAGCATCTTCGGTGGCTACTCACGTGCCGAGGATAAGAAGTCGTTTGCCCTGCGTCTGCGCAACAACTACGGCCAGAAGGCCATCACCTACGACTTCTTCGCCACAGGCCAACCCGTGGAACTCAAGAAAATGGTGCTGCGCTCAGGCTCTCAGGACTGGAACCGCTGTATGCTCCGCGATGAGTTCTTCTCTTCGCTCATGCAGCCCGAGTGTCCCTCGCTGCTCATCCAGGGCTACCGCCCCGTGGCCCTCTACATCAATGCACGCTACTTCGGCCTCTACTATATCCGCGAGAAGATAGACCGCGACTTTGTCAACCGCCACCTCGGTCTCAAGAGCGACTCCATAGACATCATCATGTCGCTCTACAAGGAGGAAGGCTCGCGCCGCGGCTACGACGACCTCATCCACTACCTCACCCACCACGACATGAGCCGCCCCGAGCACTACCGCTATGCCGAGGAGCACATCGACCTGGAGGGCCTCATCGACTGGAAACTCGGTGAAATCTACTCCGGCAACACCGATGTGGGCAACATACGCTACGTCTACTCGCACGACAAGAAGAGCGACCACCGCTGGCACTTCGTCTTCTACGACCTCGATGCCACATGGAGCTCCGACGAGCCCAACGTGGGCCTCCACCTCGGCGCCTCGGACAACAAAGTGGTCAGCGCCGTCAACGTCATGGTGCGCCAACTCATGGCCAATGCCGACTTCCGCAAGCGCTTTCTCGAGCGTCTCGACTACCATGCCGCCCACACCTTCTCGCCCGAGCGTGCCACAGCCCACTTCGACCAACTCGTGGCCACCATACGTCCCGAGATGAAGTACAACTGTGAGCGCTGGCCCAACCTCAAGTACTCCACCTGGGAGAAGAATATAGCCCGCTTCCGCGAACGCCTCGCCACCCGCACCCAGCTGGTGGTGGAAGGCGTAAAGAGGAAAGTAGGAGAAAAGAAAGAGAAGAAGAAGTGAATAATACTTTGATGGACTACGGACAGTTTACCATTGACCATCGACTATCGACTTTAGACAATTATGACCAAACTCCACATCATAACCCCAGTCAAGGACTCCATTGACTCTACGCTCGAGACAGCACGCGCCATACTCGGCTCCCACCTCGACGTGCCCTTCACCTACACCATCTACAACGATTTCTCTACACCCGAGAATACACTCCGCCTCGAGGAGGCATCGCGCGAGATGGGATTCCAGCTCGTCAACCTCCAGGACATCACCACCCACCCCTCGCCCAACTATCTCCTCGTCCTTCAGCGTGAGCGCCACCTCTGCCTCGAGGATGGAGCAGCCCTGCTCATCGTGGAGAGCGACGTCACGGTGCGCCCCGACACCCTCCAGGGACTCTGTCGCGAGGCCCTCAGTCATCCTGAGAGCGGCATCGTGGCCTCTGCCACCGTCGACGAGGAGGGCCACATCAACTACCCCTACCTCTTTGTCAAGGGCCGCGAGGGTGAGGTCATCGACTCTCGCAAGCACTGCTCCTTCTGCTGTTCGCTCCTCACCACTGCCCTCCTGGAGCGTGTCGACTTCGACCAGCTCGACCAGACCAAGAACTGGTTTGACGTCACCATCTCACACCGCAGTCTCGAGAGCGGCCTCCACAACTATATCTGCACCACGCTGCCCGTGCTCCACCGTCCACACGGCAGCCGCCCCTGGAAGCAGCTCAAGTACACTAACCCCCTCAAGTACTACTGGCTGAAATTCACCAAAGGCCTCGACAAGATTTAGTCCCCATGTACATTCTCTCTCATCTTTGCACGCAGCATAGCGTGGTCGACACCTCCTTTGCCGACCACGCCGACTATCTGCGCTCCATGCCCGAAATCTTCGAAGGCAAGGAGGGCGACATCATCCATGACCGCCG
Organism: uncultured Prevotellaceae bacterium; assembly: GCA_945788095.1. Classification (GTDB taxonomy): domain Bacteria; phylum Bacteroidota; class Bacteroidia; order Bacteroidales; family Bacteroidaceae; genus Physcousia. The sequence goes on from CALZKW010000020.1 coordinate 20,701, forward strand.
CAACCAGTTGCGCCGCCTCACCCACGGCGGCCACACCTATGTGGTGAAGTCCTTCCAGCGCCCCCATCTGTTCAATCAGATTATCTATGGCACATTCCGCCGCAGCAAGGCACGCCGCTCCTACGAGTATGCCCAGCTCCTGCGCAGTCGGGGCTTCGACTCCCCCCAGCCTGTGGCCTATGTTGAGGAGAGCCTCCTCGGCATCCTCTTCCGCCGCAGCTACTACGTCAGCCTGCAGTCCACGCTGCGCTACACCTATCAGGACATCATCGACCAGCGCTTCGACGCCCCCACCACTGAGTGCTACCTCCGCGCCATAGCCGCCTTCACAGCCCGCCTCCACAATGCCGGCATGATACACCGCGACTACAGCCGCGGCAACCTGCTGCTCGACACCGATGCCGAGGGCCGCGTCCTCATCCAGCTCATAGACCTCAACCGTATCCGCTTCCGACCCGTCACCACCACCGAGGGCCTCGCCAACCTCTTTGAGCGCCTCCCCGTCAGCCCCGACCAGCGCCGCCTCATGACTGAGGTATACGAGAGCCTCCGCGGGTAGAAGCCGCGTGCACTACAGGGGCATATCCCCATCATCAGCCAGCAACCCACTCTGTGGTCTGCTGGCTTTTTTTGCCCTCAAAATCATCAATGGAAGAATGGAGAGACTTGGAATAATGAGTATATAGGACTTAAAAACTAACTCATTTGGAGTTACCCACTAACTATAATAGAGTTACCCACTAACTCATTTGGAGTTACCCACTAACTATATTAGACTTACCCACTAACTCTATTAGACTTACCCACTAACTCATTTGGAGTTACCCACTAACTATAATAGAGTTACCCACTAACTATATTAGACTTACCCACTAACTCATTTGGAGTTACCCACTAACTATAATAGAGTTACCCACTAA
>CALZKW010000021.1 GCA_945788095.1 uncultured Prevotellaceae bacterium
ATGTTCACCCGTCGCTGCATCCCAAGGTAGCGCCCTCCAGGCGCTTGTGGTGTGGGTCCCTCTACCCCAGGTGCCACTTCGTTCGGCACCTGGGGTTACAGAAATATCGCCCTCCAGGCGAATGTCTCTGAGGGCGTTCCAGGTGTTCGCTATTTATTCGTAGCCGCGCATTGTAGGTTATTTTTAACAACAGAACGAACGGAATAATTATTTCTGTTCGTTCCGTTGTTCCTCAATCTCCCCGCTAAACCATAATTTGAAATGGTCGTTGTGGCCTACATTCGTTTATCTCCAACCTCTTTTCCTTTCTATGTTTTTATCTATTGATATTTTCTTCCTTCACCTCCCCCTTGGGGGGAATATACACAGAGAGCTGACTCACGGTGTGTGAGTCAGCTCTCTGTGTCTTGTGATGAGGGGTTGCTTAGAAGAAGCGGTAGCGGTTGTCCTCAATCTCTGCGTTGTTCTGCAGTTCGTTCATCTTGCCCTGAAGCACCATGCTGCCATAGTTCTGGGCGAGCTGAGCGAGTTCCTTCTTCTCGTCATACTTCTCCTCGGTCTTATACTTCTTGGTGACCTGGAAGGCGTACACACCGGCATTACCCTTGATGCCGCTTACGAACTTGCCCTGGGCTGCTGCGCTGATAGCACCTGAGAGAGAGAACTCCTGAGCCATCATCTTCTGGAGCATCACGGGAGCAGCGAAGGTGACGTGTGACACGGTGTCTACCACTGCGCCCTGGAGCTTAGCCACCTCGTTGACGCTCTTCTTGCCGTTGAGCTGTGCGATGAGCTTCTCAGCCTTCTTCTCGCGGATAATCTCGTTCTTGATGAAGTTCTTCACGTTCTCATCCTCGAGTGTGCGGTAACCCTTCTCGTGGATAGCGGTGAGCGCTACGAGGAGGATGTGGTTGTTGTTCTCACCATAGGTCTTGAGCTCGCTGATGTCGCCCACCTTGGTCTTGTCGTTGTAGAGCCACTGTACGGCCTCGCGTGAGTTCTGTACGCCACCGATGTTGAAGGCTGCGCTCTGGATGTTGGAAGCATCCTTAACCACATACTTGGTCTCCTTGCTGTTGATGAGCTCGTCGAGTGAGCGGTGGCCTGCTACGTAAGCGCTGAACTCGTTGAAGATCTTGTTCTCGGTGTCGCTGCTGAAGTCTACGGAGCGCTTCACTACTGCCACATTGTACTTGTCGGTGTAGTTGCGCTTGTCGGTGACCTGAACGATGAGTGTACCGCCGTCTACCTCCAACTTGGTGTACTGACCTACGGCACCATTGAGGAGGCTGTTGATGTACTTCTTGTTGGTCTCGTCCATGGTGTTGGTACCCTCGTACATTTGGCCGGTGAGCCACTGCTTGGTGGCGGGCTGGTTGTACTTCTTGGCGATTGAGTCGAAGGGTGCACCGGCTACGAGAGCGTTGTAGATGCTGTCACCGCTCTTGCGTGCCTTCTTTACGTCCTGACCAGCTGCTACAATCTGGCGGAACTCGATTGAGTCGGCTACAGAGGTCTTGGCGATGAGCTTGACGATGTTGGTGCTGTTGTCGGTAGCGTTGTAGTAGATGGGAGTCTGCTGACCTACGCCGAGCGAGTCGATGCGGCTCTGTACGTCGGCGGGGAGGTTAGCCTTGCTCTGTGCGAATACGGGGTAGGGCACGAGTGAAGCACTCTGGCTTACGATGGCAGCAGCGTCGATGCTGTCGCCCTTGAGCATCTTCTCATAGCCAAGCATCTCGTCGTTGAGCTGCTTCTTGTCGGCTGCGCTGGCCTCGATGGCTACGTCGATGTACTTGGCGTCGCGTGTCTCGATGTTGGTCTTGAAGAGTTCCTTCATCTCCTCGTACTTAGCCTTGATTTCAGCATCCTCTACCTTGATGTCCTCGTCCTTGATGGTCGAGTAGGGGAGACCTGCGAGTACTACGTCAGTCTCGTTGATGCGAGCCTCGAAGTTGGCCTTGGCAGCGATGGGGTTGCTGATAACGAGGTTGGCGAGCAGAGTCTGATACTTCTGGATGAGGAGTGCGCTCTTGAGCTGCTTCTCGATGAAGAGCCAGCAGTTGTTGATGCGCTCCACCTGCTCACGCTGCTCAGGACCCATCTGGGGGTTGTTGAGCATCTCTTCGCGCTGGCTGAGGAACTGCTTGAGGTTGTTGACGTCAAACATGCCCTGCTGATTCTTGAAGATGGCGGGGGCTGCCTGTGACAGGAGGGGGTGTGTGCCCTTGTTGATGGTCTCCTGAATCTCCTGGTCGGTCACGGCGAGACCGAGCTTCTCGCACTCACCCTCGATGATGGTCTGCTGTACGGTCTGGCTCCACACCTGCTCGCGTACCTGCTGGCTAATCTCTGAGCTCTCCTGCTCGGGAATCTGTCCGTTCATCTTGAGCACGTCGGTAAATTCAGCTACGAGCTGGTTGAACTCACTCTGGTTGATTGTCTTACCATTGACTTCGCCAATGTGTGTGCGGCCCTCGTTGGTGGTCGAAGAGATGGAGCGTACCAGCTCTTCGGCGATGAAGGCAAACATGGCCACGCCGATTACGATAAGTAACAGGGCGCCCTTGCTTCTGATTTTCTGTAATGTTGCCATTGTTGATATTATGATTTTATTTGTTTGTTTTCTTGCATTTTTGCCACATAAAGCGCACAAAGATACGAATAATCTCGCAGTTTCCTACCTTATTTATTAAATAAATTAAGATTGGCGGGCTTTATTCCTTCACTTTGAGTCTTACGATTTCTATTTTGGTGGTGGTATTCTTGATGATCTTGAATTCGAGGTTGTCGAATGCCACGACCTCGTTGAGCTTGGGGAAGCTCTGGTAGCGGCTGAGGATGAGTCCGCCCACGGTGAGGTATTCCTCGCTTTCGGGCAGGTTGATGCCAAGCAGCTGGTTGGCCTTTTCGATTTCGAGTCGGGCCGAGATCAGGTATTCGTGGTTGCCCAGGTCCTTGGCGATGTAGGAGTTGGTGTCGTGTTCGTCTTCTATCTCGCCAAAGATTTCCTCCACGAGGTCCTCCATGGTCACCATGCCGCTGGTGCCTCCGAATTCGTCGACGACCACGGCCACGCTTCTCTTCTGCTGCATGAAGAGTTTGAGCAACTTCTGTGCAGGCATGGTCTCGGGCACGATGGGTGTCTCGCGGATGTGGTCGATCCACGCGTCGCCCTCCTTGAGTCGGAACATCTCCGAGGAGTGTACGAATCCGATGATGTCGTCGATGTCCTCACGATAGACGAGTATCTTGCTGTGTCCGGTTTCGATGAAGTGGTTGCGCACGTGCTGGAGCGTGGAGTCGGTGGCCACGGCGTCAATCTCGGTGCGGGGCACGATGCAGTCGCGCACCTTGACGTTGGAGAAGTCGAGTGCGTTCTGGAATATCTTCACTTCATTGTCTATCTCCTTGTCGTCCTTCACCTCGTCGATGTTGCTCTGTATGAGGTGGTCGAGGTCGAGTTTGGTGAATGCCTTGTCGGTGTCGGCCTTGGCTATGCGGATGCCGAATATGCGCAGCATGCACTTGCTGATACCACTGGTGAACTTGCTGACGGGGTAGAGTATGATGTAGATGAGCATCATGGGCAGGGCAAATGCTCGGAGCATGCCGTTGGGGTTGAGCTTGAAGATGGTCTTGGGCAGAAACTCTCCCATGAAGAGCACGATGAGTGTGCTGATGACGGTCTCGATGGCCAGTGCGAGGCTCTCCATGTCGGTGAGCTGGCATGGCTTGGTGATGAGTGTGGCGATGAGATCGGCCATGCAGAGTCCGTAGATGACGAGTGAGATGTTGTTGCCGACGAGGAGTGTAGATATGAAGTTGTTGGGGTGCTTATAGAAGACGTCGAGTATGCGGCTGGTGAGGCTGTTGTCTGCGCGGTCCATCTCTGCGCGGAGCTTGTTGCTCGACACGAAGGCTATCTCCATGCCCGAGAAGAAGGCGGAGAAGAGCAGCACGATGAGTGGTGCGATGAATAGGTGTATGATGTCCATGTAGGGGTGTTGATTACTGATTCTGGGGGGTGTCAGGTGGAGCGTCCGCGTCGTCGCATTTCGGCTTCGAGCTTGCCGGGTGCTGATGGTGCCACGTTGGGCTGCTGTGTTGTCTGCTGTGTTGTCTGTGACGATGTGGGGGCGAGTGTGGAGTCGGGGCGGTTGCTTTTGGCATTGCCTGTCTTCATGGCCTCCTGGCGCTCTCGCTCCTCCTGTTCTTTCTGCTCCTTGGTCTTGCGCAGGAATGAGCCGTGGGTGTTGGTGATCTTGTAGTCGGTCATGTCCTCGTTGGAGCGGAAGGAGTAGCCCTCTATCTCGCGGTCTTTCTGCTCGATGTGGGTGAAGAGGTTGCTCCAGATATAGTGCTCGCGCTCGTCGTAGAATAGCTCCTCGGAGCGTATGATGGTGCCGTCGGCGTTGTGTATGACGACTCGTCCTCGCATTTCCCAGAGGTATTTGTTGTGGTAGTACACGGTGTCGGCCTGGGCATAGAGATCCACCTTCATGCTCTTGTCGAAGCGCTGCATGAAGGCGCCCTTCATGAATTTCCAGGTCTCCTGAAGGGTGGAGTCGTTCTTATACATGTCCCATTCCTCGGCTATGAGCTTGTAGCGCACCACGCCGGAGTCTGAGATGAGTGTGCTGACCCCGACCGAGTGGAGGAAGGGTACGGAGTCGCCCTTGCGAATGGCTTCTGCAAGGTGCTCTCTGTCGCCTTCGCAGGCTGCGAGGAGGGTGAGGAGGGTGAGCAGAGTGATGGCTGCTTTCTTCATCTGTGAGTGTGGGTTAGTTGAACTTCCACTTCGAGAACCACTGTTCGTTGAAGGTAAAGCCAATGTTGAGCATGTAGTAGTTTTCGGTCACCATGCTTGTGGCGCTTGGTGCGCGGTGCATCCACTGCAGTCCGATGTTGATGCGGCTTCGGCTTCCGCTGATGGTCTTGGGGCTGATGGGCAATCCGAGTCCGGCGGTGATGCCATATTCGCGTGGCCCGTCAGCTCCGGCTATCTTGACATAGGGGGTGGAGTAAGAGCAGCCGAGGCGGTACTCGATGTGGTCGCCATAGTTGCGTCCCAGAGGGTTGGGTATGAATTCTGCACCGAAGCACACCTTGTTGCGGTTCAGGTACTGCCCCTTGCGGGCCTCCATGGTGAGTTCGTTGCGCTCGTTGTAGAATGTCACGGGCAGGACGCAGTCGGCCCACTGCTCGCGGGTGTAGTCGGCGGCCAGTGTGAGACGTCCCTTGTGCTGCCATGCCAGTCCGGCGCTGTAGGTGCAGGGCAACTGGAAGGCATCCTTGGCCTCGACGCTGAGCGTGTCGCCTGCCGAGGTGTAGCGGTTCATGCTGGCGTCGTCCTTGGTGTTGTGTCCGATGCCCACGGTGGCTCCGAGAGTGAGCCAGTCAGCCTTGCCCATACGAATGGGGTACTGGATACCGATGTCGGCCTTCCAGGTGCGTATGTTGCCGCTATACTCGGCGCTGAGGCTGCTGTAGGCATTGGTGCTGGTGGTGCCCTCGTAGAACTGCTGTGCCATGCTGTGGTTGTAGTCGCCCCAGAGGTATGCGATGTTGGCACCGATGGAGAGACGGTGCAGAGGGTTCCATCCCACTCCGACGTACATCTCGTGCGTGCCTCCATTGCCGTAGTAGGTGTTGCGGCTGATGACGGGCTGTCCGGATGCGTTGTCGGTGCCTACGCGTCCCTCGCGGCTGAAGTTGTAGCCGATGTTGGAGTAGGGCGCGAATCCGAATGAGATGCCGAGCCCGCGGCTCAGACGTGCCACGGCGTTGATATGGTTGAGGGTGGTGTTGCGCACGTTGATACTGTTGCCGGCCTGCTTGAGGTTGCCAAACTGGAGTCCCATGCCCATGTCGAAGATGAAGGTGAGTGAGTCGACGGCGGAGTAGGATGCGGGGTTGAGCATGTTGACGCGGTTGCCGCTGCGCAGACCCTGTGCCACTCCTCCCATGGACTTGTTGAATCCCTGTGAGCGGTCGGTGAGTGTGCCGAGTCCGAAGCGTGAGTAGCTGGAGTTGCTGCCGTTCGACTGTGCCATGGCGCCTGTAGTGGCGATGGCCAGGATGGCTGTCAAGAGTGATTGGCGAAGTATTGTCATTGTTGTCTTGATGTGTTGTAGTCTAAGATATGTTGTAGTCCTCGTGCCACGAGGTGTTGGTCTTGGTGTATGATGGGGGCGATGTCGGGGGCGAAGGGGAAACTGTCGCCTCCCGTGAGCCACACTCTCAGTTGTGGCCATCTGCGGCGGTAGTGGTGTATGTAGCCCTCAATCTCGTGTTGCAGTCCCCTGAGGGCTCCGCACCGCATGGCTGTGATGGTGTCGTAGCCTTCGGGTGGCAGGTCGCCCTGGGCCTCCACGTGGGGCAGCAGAGATGTGTGCTCGTGCATGCTTGTGAGTCGCATCTGAAGGCCTGGTGCAATGTTTCCGCCGAGGTATTGTCCGCTGGGGTCTACGACTTCGTAGGTGACGCATGTGCCGGCGTCGATGATGAGTATGGCGCCGCTTTGGGCCGTTGCCAGGGCTCCCACGATGGCGGCTATGCGGTCTGCTCCCATGGTGGGTGGCAGTTGGAGTTGGCCTGGCAATGGTGTGTCGGCCGTAAGTCTCATGAGAGGCATGGTGAGTGCTGCGAGAGCCTCCTCGGCCTGGGGTGTGAGCCTCACCACGGTGCTCACGATAGCCTGCGTAAAGGGGTGGGTAGCAGCAAATGCGTGGAGCCCGTCGAGGGTCTGGTTGGATGTGGTGACCACCTCTGTGGGTGCTCCCTCATGCCATGCCGTTAGCTTGGCTCTGGTGTTGCCTATGTCGATTATCAGCTTCATACGAGCGGCAAAGGTACAAAAAATATCTCACGCGTGCAATACGCACGCCTAATTTATGAGGTTGTGGGGGTGTGAGGTATTAGGTCGCTTCGCTTTTGGGATTGTAGGTTTTGGGTGATTGGCCTAATTAGCCCGATTAGTCTAATTAGTCCAATAAGCCCAATTGGGGGACTCTACAATCACAAACTACAGTTTGGGGCTCAGGGCGTACTTGCATACTCCCGCCAGTCCGCAGTCGGAGCAGTGGGGGGTGCGGGCCTGGCATACGTAGCGGCCGTGGAGGATGAGCCAGTGGTGTGCTTTGGGCACGATGTCGTGGGGGATGTATTTCATGAGTTCGCGCTCCACAGCCAAGGGGGTGGTGGCGCGGGGCGATACGAGTCCGATGCGGTGCGAGACGCGAAACACGTGGGTGTCGACGGCCATGGCGGCCTTGTCGAAGACTACGCTCTCGATGACGTTGGCCGTCTTGCGCCCCACACCGGGCAGGCGGGTCAGCTCGCGCTGGGTGGAGGGTACCTCGCCCCCGAAGTCGCTCATCAGCATGCGGGCCATGCCTACGAGATGGCGCGCCTTATTGTTGGGATAGGAGATACTGCGTATGTATTCGTAGATGACCTCGGGTGTGGCGTGCTGCATGGCTTCGGCTGTGGGAAAGTCGGCAAAGAGACGCGGTGTGACCATGTTAACGCGCTTGTCTGTGCACTGTGCGCTGAGGATGACAGCCACCAAGAGTTCGAAGGGGGTGGAGTAGTGGAGCTCGGTCTGAGGTTCGGGCATGGCCTCGGCGAAGTAGGCCAGGGCGTAGTTGTAAAGTTCTTTTTTTCTCATTTTATTGTGAATTATGCTGCAAATGTAGGCATTATAAGTCATATTTCGTTACCTTTGTACCAAATAACACCAACACTATGCACATCACGAAGACTTTACTCCTTATCGCTGCCTCGCTGGCCTCGCTGGCGGCAGAGGCCAAGGTCAGCTTTAGTGACCACTTCGAGGACCGCACGCTGCGCCTCGACTACATCTTTGCGGGCAACAACCGCACCGCCCAGGTTTTTCTCTCCGACATGGCGCAGAGCCCCGGTTGGTATGGTCGCAGGGTCAATCTCGACCGCCTTCACCTCCTGGGAAATGGACAGATTTATGTGACCCATCCCGAGACCCGTGACACGCTCTACGCGCAGTCGTTCAGCACGCTCTTCCAGGAATGGCAGACCACTGAGCAGGCCGCTTCAGAATGCCGCGCCATGGAGAATGTGTTCCTCGTTCCCTTTCCGAAGCATCCTGTCGATATTACGCTCCAACTCACTGATACCCATCGCCGTGTGAGCGTCGCGACCATGTATCGCGTGGATCCTACAGACATCCTTATACAACGCATCGGCGAACCAGCCACCACTCCATGGAGCTATCTGCGCAAGGCTGGCGATAGTCGTGAGAAGATAGACCTGGCCTTTGTGGCCGAGGGGTATACAGAGGATGAGATGAACATCTTTCATGCCGACTGCCGCCGTGCCATGGAAGCCATTCTCAGCCATGAGCCCTTCCGTTCGATGGCCGACCGTTTCAACTTCGTGGCCGTAGCTGCCCCCTCGCGTCAGAGTGGCATCAGCATCCCCGGCAAGCACCAATGGGTGGACACAGCTCTGGGCAGTCATTTTGATACCTTCTACAGCGCGCGTTATCTCACCTCCCTCAGGCTCAAGCGCCTTCACGACGTCCTTGCAGGCATCCCTTACGAGCACCTCATACTGCTGGCCAATACCGACAACTATGGTGGTGGCGGCATCTACAACAGCTATACCCTCAGTTCGGCCCACCATGCCACGATGGAGCCCGTAGTGGTTCATGAGGTGGGGCATAGCTATGGCGGCCTGGGCGATGAGTACTACTACGATGATCAGTATGAGGTGCTCTATCCCGCTGATACGGAGCCTTGGGAGCCCAATATCACCACGCTCGTAGACTTCTCCTCTAAGTGGGCCGATATGCTCACTCCACGCCAGCTTCGCCATATCCCAACCAAGCCTGATGGCAAGGATGTGTATCGCCAGCTGGGCGTCTACGAGGGTGGCGGCTATCAGTCGAAGGGTGTTTACCGCCCCGTGCAGGAGTGTCGCATGAAAATCAACGAGGCACCTGCCTTCTGTCCTGTTTGCGAGCGTGCCCTACGCCGCATCACCGACTACCAGACGGTGGAGCTGGACAGGGAATAGTCCTTGTGAAATTTTCGTCAGTTAGAGTCTCCGCTTCTCCCTAATTATCAAAAGAATGCTCCCCAACTAAGCCGCAAGATGAGCTTAGTTGGGGAGTATTCTTGCTGTTTGCTGCGAGAATATCTTCGTAATCTTTGCAAGGATAAGTGTGCATATTCGGAGATTTCTGGCTTATGATGAAGCTTAGAATTTGAAGGTCGAGGGTATCCGGATTGTTGTTTTAACAATCTGGTTGAGGTTGGCATTGAATAGCTGTAAGAACGGGGCGTGAATGGTGTGGCGTCCCTTGCTGTGTCTGGAAGAAGCGAGGCGATGAATCGCCTCGCACAATGAAGGGAGTGCCCCCTCTGTTCTATCGCTTCATGTGACGTAGGAAGAGGATGGTCACTATGGTCGTCACTGCCAGTGCCAGTGGGTAGCCCACGGAGTGGGGGAGGGCAAGGCCGTTGCCCTTGTCTATGAGGATGAAGGTGCTGCTCACACCACACATGAAGACGGCGGGGACGAAGGATACAATCCATGACCATTGCTGGCGCTTCTCCTCGCGACTGCGATGGTAGAGATAGTGGGCAATGGCAAAGAAGGTGAAGGTGGCCAGCACCTGGTTGAACCACGACACATAGAGCCAAAGCACCTTGAAGTTCATGGCCAGCATCAGGATGGCCACTACGAAGAGCGGTGAGGCCAGAGCGATGCGCTTCCACACGGGGCGCTGGTCGATGTGGGTGAAGTCGGCAATGATGAGGCGCGCACAACGGAAGGCTGTGCCACCTGTGCTCATAGGTGCTGCCACGATGCCCAGCACGGCGAGCACAAGGCCGGTAGTGCCAAGCCAATCCTTGCAGAGCATGTTGACCACGAGTCCTGGGTCCATGTGCCCGTTGCCGCCGTTGGTGAGCAGGCAGAGCAGTTTGCCATAGGGGGTGGAGAGGTCGGCTGTGAAGGTGGGCGCAATCTCTATGGTAGAGATGTCGAAGGCATCCGCATATTTGATGGCAGCAGCGGCCCATATAAGGGCAACTACGCCCTCGGTAACCATGGCGCCATAGAAGCAGCGCAGACCGTAGCGCTCATTCTTGAGGCAACGGGCCATCATGGGGCTCTGTGTGGCGTGGAATCCACTCACGGCACCACAGGCGATGCTTACAAAGAGTGCGGGGAAGAGAGGCGTGGTCTCCACAGGGTAGTGGTCGGCCAAGGCCTCTGTGATGCCGGGTATCTCGCCTGGCTGGGTAAAGATGCTCACGCCCACCAGGACGGCCATGAGAAGCAGAGCAATGCCGAAGATGGGGTAGACGTTGCCGATAATTTTGTCTACCGAGAAGACAGTGACGGCCAGGTAAAAGGCAAAGATGACTACAGTCCACACCATGGCGGTGCCAGCGGTGCCGGCCAGTTCGAGGGTGAGCTGCGCCATGAGGTTAGCGGGTATCATGACGAAGGAGGCACCCACGCAAATCATGAGCACGAGGGTGATGATGCGCATGGTGAGTCGTGAGGAGGAGCCCAGTTCGTCGCCGATAATCTCAGGAAGGCTTGCTCCCTTACGGCGTATGCTGATCATGCCCGCCATGTAGTCGTGCATAGCTCCTCCGAAGATGCAACCCAGCACAATCCAGAGGAAGGCTGCGGGACCATAGAGTATGCCCATCATGGCTCCGAAGATGGGGCCTGTGCCGGCGATGTTGAGAAACTGAACGGTGTATACCTTCCACGTAGGCATGGGGATGTAGTCGGCTCCGTCTTGCATGGAATAGCAAGGCGTAGTGCGCTTGGTATCAGGTCGGAATACACGGTTGATGAAGCTTCCATATAGGAAGTAGCCAGCCACCAGTAGCAGCAGGGAGAGAGTAAATGTAAGCACGATTGTATGTGTGTGATTTATGGTTTGGCAACTATATAAAATTTGCCCCAAAACGGCCTGCGACTTGCCTGGAAGGCAATACAGCGAACGTAGTGAGCGATGAGTAACCGGTTGCATCAAAGGTGCTGCCGGTATTGATGCATAAGCAGTTCTGCCTGGATGGCAGTACCTTGGAGAGCACCATACGGTGTGATGCCGGGCTTGCTTGCGCATCTTGGCGAGGTCGCTACCGGATGTGGAATCTTCCTCTACCCCGCACATCCTCCGCTACGCTCCGTATGTACGGGGTTCTTGGACGAGCCAAGCACTTCACGTGGTCCTATTGCTTCGCTCTGTAGTGCCTTTTAGGCACAACGCCCACATAGGGGCAAATCGTATATCATCCTCTATGGTTTTATTACTCACAAAGGTACGGCTAAATATTCATGCAGACAAATAATATTGTAGAAATATGCATATTCTTCTATGTGGTAAGGGGTGCTGGGTGAGTTCTGCGAGTTCTTCTGGCCCGATGGTGTGTCTCTCATGCTAATACCCCCAAAAGTTCATGGATTTTCCGCATGAACCTCAAAAATAATAGAAATTTTGCATATCTTGCGGAAAGTACCTATCTTTGCATAAGAAACATATTACACTGAAAATATCATGAACATTAAACTGAGACTTACAGCGCTCAACTTCCTTGAGTTTGCTGTGTGGGGAGCCTATCTGACCAGTATGGGTAATTATCTGGCAGGTATCGGGCTTGGCAACAATATTGGCTGGTTTTATTCCGTTCAGGGCTTTGTGTCGCTCTTGATGCCGGCCCTTATGGGTATTGTGGCTGACCGCTGGATGCAGGCACAGCGACTGCTCAGTCTCTGTCATCTGTTGGCCGGTGTCTTCATGCTTGGCGCTTGTGCTTATGGCATGATGGAGGGGCAGACGGCCACCTTCCCTGTGCTCTTCACTCTGTATACGCTCAGTGTGGCCTTCTTCATGCCCACCATTGCGCTGACCAACTCGGTGGCCTATAATGCCCTCGATCGCGCTGGGCTTGACACGGTAAAGGCCTTCCCTCCCATTCGTGTGTGGGGTACTGTCGGTTTTATTGTGTCGATGTGGATTGTCGATCTTACCGGTTGGCAGACCTCCTCGTTGCAGTTTGGCTGGAGCGGCGTCCTGAGTATCATGATGGCTGCCTATGCCCTGACCATGCCCCAGTGTCCTGTGTCTACGGGCAAGAAGAGCCTTGTAGAGGCACTCGGTCTCAAGGCGTTTACCCTCTTTAAGAACTATCGCATGGCCCTCTTCTTTATCTTCTCGATGCTCCTTGGCGGATGTCTCCAGATTACGAATGGCTATGCCAACCCCTTTATCACCTCCTTTGGCGCGCAGCCTGAGTATCAGGGCACCTTTGGCGTGGAGCATGCCAATATCCTGATCTCTCTGAGTCAGATCAGCGAGACTCTCTGTATCCTGCTTATTCCCTTCTGCCTCAGTAGATTTGGTATCAAGCGCGTTATGCTCATCGCCATGATGGGATGGGTGTTCCGCTTCGGGTTCTTCGCTATCGGTAATCCTGGTTCGGGCGTATGGCTCTTTATCCTCAGTATGATTGTCTACGGTGTGGCCTTCGACTTCTTTAATATCAGCGGTTCGCTCTTTGTGGACAAGGAGACAGACCAGGACATTCGCAACTCGGCCCAGGGCCTCTTTATGATGATGACCAATGGATTCGGCGCTTCGCTCGGTATGTTGGCTGCGGGTTGGATCGTGGGCATGTATACTCATAATATAGACGGTCTGCAGGTGAGCCTCGAGGGCACCGGTGGATGGAGTCAGGCTTGGTACGTCTTTGCAGCCTATGCCTTGGTGGTGGCTGTTTCGTTCGCCGTGCTTTTCCGCTATAAGCACACCCCAGAGCAGAAATAATCCTTATAGGTGATTCAACAACCGAAAGAACGGGATGTTTGATTTCTTTAGGTGTCTTTAACAACAGAAAGAACGGAAAATCGGATTTCAGTTTGTTCGGTCATTCCGCCTACAACCTAAAACCTCAAAACCTACAACCTCAATTAATCAAATAATGGCCAAGGAACTTCGCTTTTTCTATGACCCCGCTATGAGTGGCGAACTGCCTAAGGACGAGGCACAGCATGCTCTGCGTGTGCTTCGCCTCCAGACTGGCGATGAGCTCCACATCATGGACGGACAGGGCCGATTCCACCGTGCAGAGATTACCACGGCCACAGGCCATCGCTGCCTCTATCGCGTGGTGGAGACCACAGAGCAGCAGCCTGCATGGCGTGGACACCTCCACCTGGCCATGGCACCCACCAAGAACAACGATCGCACAGAGTGGATGGCAGAGAAAGCCACCGAGATAGGCATCGACGAGTTTTCCTTTCTCAACTGCCAGTTCTCTGAGCGCCGTGTGCTCAAGACCGAACGCATAGAGAAGATCGTCGTGTCGGCCGTGAAACAAAGCCACAAGGCATGGATGCCGAGAGTCAATGAGATGACAGACTTCAAGCGCTTCGTCGCTGCAGAGAGGGCCGGACAGAAGTTCATTTGCCACTGCTATGACGAGCGCGACATCCAGGGCGCTGGCTTCACCGAGGCAGAGGCTAAGCCCCACCTTATGGACGCCATTGTGAGCGGAGAGGACGTCACCGTGCTCGTGGGACCAGAGGGCGACTTCAGTGTCGACGAGGTGCGCCTCGCCCTCAAGATGGGCTATCGCAGCGTCAGCCTCGGCCGAAGCCGTCTGCGCACAGAGACCGCAGCACTCGTAGCAGCCCATCTCATGCAGCTCCGTGCTCAGGTGTGATGCATGGCTATATAATAGATAATGAGAATTCTATTGTCCGATGCCCCATGACGGAGCATCGGAACTATGGATAATATTAACACATTATTAACCCTAAAAACTAAGAATTATGAAATCAAAAGGGATTATTATTGCATTGGTACTCGTAGTAGTAGCTGCAGTGGCGGGATACTTCGCATTCCGTGGATCAGGTGACACTTATTGCCGCGTTATACCTAAGGATGCTGCCTTGCTGGCCCGCATCGATATGAAGACTCTCGTGGCCGACAACGACATCGACCCCAAGGCGTTGGCCCAGAAGATGGGGCTCGGCGACGAGAATACCGAGATAGGACTCGACTTTGCCAGTCCCGTATACGTCTTTGCCTCTGTCGACCAGGTGATGGGCGTAGTGGCAGCCATCGACGATGCTGACAAACTTGAGGCCTTCCTCAACGACAAGGCCGAGAAGAAGGAGTCGGGCCCTGTGGAGGAGCAGCGTGGATACAAGTGGGTGCAGCTCGACACCTACGGACTCATGGTGTGGGATGGTGACATCCTCCTGGCTATGAGCGGTAAGTCTGCTGACCAGCTCCGCAACACCATGGCTGACCTCATGGCTCAGGATAAGGATGCCAGCATCATGGCTACCAAGATGTATGAGGAGTCTGCAGAGTCAAAGGAAAGCCTCTCGCTCATTGTTGATGGTAAGGCTGCAGGCACCGTGGCTAAGCAGATATCCACCATTCGTATGGTTGCCCCCATGGTGAATACCGACGACATCCACCTCAAGGTGACCCTCGCAATCAAGGATAACAAGGCCACCCTCGCCACAGACATCCTGCCTCAGACAGATGCAGCAAAGGGTGCTATCGAGGAGATGGGCAAGGGTCTGAAGACCATCAGCGGTGACCTCATCGATAAGGGCATCAGCAGTCCTATCCTCTGGGTCGGAACCAGCATAGACGGCGAGAAACTCTCTGAGGAGCTCCACGCTATCGAGCCCGTTCACCAGGCTCTCACTCTGGCAGATGCTGCTATTGATGTCAATCGTATCCTCAAGTCACTCGATGGCGATATGTCGCTCGCTCTCGATATGAACGTAGGTGAGATGATGCCCCACTATCTGCTCAACGTCACGACCAACAACACCGACTACCTCAAGGATGTAGAATACTGGAAGATTGGTTCGTTTGATGCACTTGCATCAGGCGGCTACGTGGCTAATATCGAGGGTATGAAGGTTTACCTCGGCGAGAGCAAGAAGGGATTCTATCTGGCCAGCGACGAGACCCTCGGACAGAATGCCGACAAGGAGGCCAGCGGACTGTCGCACCTCAAGAAGGATATCACAGACAGCAACTTCTATCTTACCGTAGACCTCCAGAAACTCCTTGCCTTCGGTCAGGCCAAGCCACGTGCAGCCATGATGATAGGTGCCTACAAGGATCAGGCTTCCAAGCTCGACCGATTCACCATCAAGGCCAAGGGCCTCCATACCGAACTCGAGCTCAGTCTCAAGGAGGGCAACAACCTGGTCAAGACCCTCGAGGGCATGATCAGCAATGGCAAATAAAACACCCGCGAATGAATACTATCCAATTTACCAATGTCGTGCCCGCTGTGTTTGCGCAGCGGGCCGACCTTTGTAGCGAGGTATGGAGGAACGAAGTCACCTTCGAGAAGGACCGCCTCTACCTCGTCGAGGCTGCATCGGGCACAGGCAAGTCCACCCTCTGCAGTTACATCATAGGCTATCGCAACGACTACACGGGCCAGATACTCTTTGATGGCCAAGACACACGCCGTTACGACATCAGTCAGTGGGTCGATGTGCGACAGCGCCACATTAGCCACCTCTTCCAGGAGCTCCGCCTCTTTCCCGAACTCACGGCTCTGGAGAATGTGGAAATCAAAAACCAGATGACCCACCACAAGCAGCGCCGTGAGATCGAAGAGTGGTTTGAGCGCCTTGGCATAGCAGATAAGCTCCGCGCTAAGATAGGACGTATGAGTTTCGGACAGCAGCAGCGAGTGGCCATGATACGTGCCCTCGTGCAGCCCTTCGACTTTATCCTTGTCGACGAGCCCATCAGCCACCTCGACGATGCCAACTCCGACATCATGGCCTCCATCATGATGGCCGAAGCCAAGGCACAGGGAGCAGGTATCATCGTGACAAGCATCGGCAAACACATGAATCTTGATTATGACAAGATAATTAGATTATGACACTCATTTGGAAACTTCTTCGTCAGCACATCAGTATCCTTCAGTTGGCAGGTTTCTTCCTGGCCAACCTCTTCGGTATGCTCATCGTGCTGCTCAGCGTGCAGTTTTATCAGGATGTGCGCCCAGTCTTCTCTCAGGAGGACGGATTCATCAAGAATGACTACCTGATTGTCAACAAGCAGTTCTCTACACTCACAGGCACCACTGCATTCACCGCTGCCGAAATCGATGATATCTCGCAGCAGCCCTTCTGCCGTCAGGTGGGAGCTTTTACAGCCACACAGTATAAGGTGGGAGCCGCATTCAGCATCGAGGGCATGAGCCAGATGGGCACCGAGATGTTCTTCGAGAGCGTGCCCGACCAGTTTATTGATACCAAGACCCCAGGGTGGCACTTCGAGCCCGATGGTGAGGTGGTACCCATCATTCTGCCACGCTCTTACCTTGCACTCTGGAACTTCGGTTTTGCCCAAAGCCACAAACTGCCCAAACTCACCGAGAGCACCATCGGCAACCTCGAACTCAAGATAGTGCTCCGCAGCAAGGACGGACTCAACACCCGCATACTCCGAGGCGTTGTCAAGGGATTCACCTCGCGCCTCAACACCATACTCGCCCCCGAGAGCTTCGTGCGCTGGAGCAACAGCGAGTTTGCTCCCAACGAGGATGCCTCGCCCACGCAGCTCATCGTCGAGGTGAGCAATCCCGCCGATGACCGTATCTTGAGCTACTTCCGCCAGAAGGGCTTCGAGATAGCCGAGGACAAGCTCGATGCAGGCAAGACCATGTACTTCCTGCGCATCATCTGCGGCATCGTGATGAGCGTCGGTCTGCTCATCAGCATCCTCTCCTTTTATATACTCATGCTCAGCATCTATCTGCTCGTGCAGAAGAATACCACCAAACTGCAGAACCTCCTGCTCATTGGCTATTCGCCCCGCCGCGTGAGCCTGCCCTATCAGATGCTCACCGTGGGCATGAACCTGGGTGTGCTCCTGCTGGCTCTGGTGGTGCTCCACTATGCCCGTCAGTATTATCTGGTGCTCATCTGGAGCGTCTTCCCCCAGCTTCGCGAGGCCGACATCATGCCAGCCATTATCCTTGGCCTGACCCTCTTTGTGGTGGTTAGCATCTTTAATATCATCGCAGTACGCCAGAAGGTGATGGCCATTTGGCGCAATAGGCAGTAGATAAAACCCTCATAACCTCACATAATGAACAGACTTACCACTTTATATCATTCCCACACGGGGCATGAGCCGGCCTCGTGTGTGGCTTTGGCTGGTGCTGGCAGCAATCGTCAGTACTATCGACTCACGGGGCCTGATGGTCAGACCATGATTGGTGTCATCGGCACCAGCCTGGACGAGAACAAGGCCTTCTGCTACCTCAGTCGTCATTTTGCTGCCCGCCAGTTGCCCGTGCCTCAGGTGTATGCCCAGAGCGAGGACGGCTTGTGCTATCTGCAGCAGGACCTTGGTGAGCACAGTCTCTATGATGCTCTCAGCAAGGGTCGCGAGGCAGGTGGACAATACTCTGAGGAGGAGCGCGCTCTGTTGTGCCGCACCATCCGCGAGTTGCCCCGCCTCCAGGTGCTTGGCGCTGAGGGACTCGACTTCAGCCAGTGCTATCCACAGCCACGCATGGACACCACCAATGTGCTCTTCGACCTCAACTACTTCAAGTACTGTTTCCTCAAGCCTACAGGGATAGACTTCCACGAGATGCGTCTCGAACAGGACTTCCAGCAGATGGATGCCGACCTTGTGAGCGAGACAGACACCACCTTCCTCTACCGCGACTTCCAGGCACGCAATGTAATGCTCGATGCTGATGGCAACCCTTGGTTTATCGATTTCCAGGGAGGTCGTCAGGGAGCCTTGCAGTATGACGTGGCCAGTTTCCTCTGGCAGGCTTCTGCCCATTATGGCGACGACCTGCGCCAGCAGCTCATAGGCGAGTATATTGATGCCCTGAGCCAATATATAAAGGTAGACGCCCAACAGTTTGCACAGCGTCTCCAGCTCTTCGTGCTCTTCCGCCTCATGCAGGTGCTCGGAGCCTATGGTTTCCGTGGCTACTTCGAGCGCAAGCAGTATTTCGTCAAGAGCATTCCCCCAGCCATCGACAACCTGCGCCAGCTCCTGGCCTCAGATGCTTGTCCTTATCCCTACCTCCGCGAGGTGCTCCAGGCATTGGTCGCGCTCCCCCAGTTTGCACCCAAGCAGTCCGTAGCAGTCGGCCAGGCCTCGCAGAGCAAGTACGACGGCAAGGGCCCATTGCGTGTTCGCGTCTTCAGCTTCTCCTACAAGAAGGGCATCCCTGCCGACGAGTCGGGCAATGGAGGCGGTTACGTATTCGACTGCCGCTCCACCCACAACCCTGGCCGCTATGAGCCCTACAAGAAGATAACGGGCCGCGATGAGGCTGTCATCCGCTTCCTCGAGGACGATGGCGAGATACTCACCTTCCTCGAGAGCGTCTACAAACTGGCCGATGCCCATGTGGAGCGCTACATCAAGCGCGGCTTCACCGACCTCATGTTCTGCTTTGGTTGCACTGGTGGTCAGCACCGCTCCGTCTATAGCGCCGAGCATCTTGCCCACCACCTTCGCGACAAGTACGGCATCCGTGTGGACCTCTGCCACCGCGAGCAGGGCATCAGTGAGACATTAGAATAGGTTGTAGGTTGTAGGCCGCTTCGCTTTTAAGGTTATAGGTCTTTATCAACAACAGAAAGAACGGTATTATTATTTCTGTTGGTTCCGTTGCTAAACCTAAAACCTAAAAATAAAACCTGAGAAAGTATGAAAGCAATGATATTCGCAGCGGGCCTCGGTACCCGCCTCAAACCCCTTACCGACAGTATGCCCAAGGCCCTGGTGCCTGTGGGTGGCAAGCCCCTCTTGCAGATTCTCCTGGAGAAACTGCAGCGCAATGGCTACAATGATATCGTGGTCAACGTGCACCACTTTGCTGATATGATAGAGCAGTGGCTCCACGACCACACACCTGAGGGCATGACCACACGCTGCAGCGACGAGCGCCAACAGTTGCTCGAGACCGGTGGCGGTATCCGTCATGCAGCGCCCATGCTCCGCGATGCAGACCGTTTCCTCATTCACAATGTAGACATCCTGAGCAATGTCGACCTCAAGGCCTTTGCCGAGGCAGGGCGCGACGCCGATGCCACACTGCTGGTGAGCGAGCGCAAGACGCAGCGCTACCTCGTGTTCGACAGCGAGATGACCCTCGTGGGCTGGACCAACATAGCCACCGGCGAGGTGCGCACCCCTCACGACCATGTGCGCCAGGCCCTTGAGCAGGGCAACCACGATTATCGTCTTCTGGCCTTTGCCGGTATGCACCAGATGAGCACCTCGCTGATGGAGTGTATGCAGGAGTGGCCCGAACGATTCTCCATCATCGACTTCTACCTCAAGGAGTGTGCCGCACACCGCATCCGTGGCTATGTGCAGCCCGACCTCCGACTGATGGACGTGGGCAAGCTCGACACGCTCGACAAAGCCACCGAATTCCTTGCCAGTGTAGAATAAAACCCGTAACTTTGCACACATTCCAGCGGCGCCTTGGATTTTGACTAAGGCCTGCCAAGAGCGAAACCTACATTAATCCTAACAATATGCAACAGAAAATCATTATCCTCGACTTCGGCTCGCAGACCACGCAGCTCATTGCACGCCGTCTGCGCGAACTCGACACCTTCTGTGAGATTCTGCCCTACAACAAGTTCCCTGTCGGCGACCCCGAGGTCATCGGCGTCATTCTGGCCGGTAGCCCCTTCAGCGTCTACGACAGCGAGGCCTTCAAGGTAGATCTCAGCCAGTTTATCGGCCGTCTGCCCGTGCTGGGTATCTGCTACGGTGCACAGTTTATCGCCTACAACAACGGCGGTAATGTGGAGCCTGCAGGTTCATGCGAATACGGCCGTCAGAACCTGACTACCGTCGACACCACCTGTCCTCTCTTCAAGGGCTTCGAGCAGAACTCGCAGGTGTGGATGAGCCACGGCGACACCATCACTGCCATCCCTGCCGAGGCCAGCGTAGTGGCCAGCACCTCTACCGTAGAGAACGCTGCCTACTACATCCCCTCGTTCCAGGGTGGTCAGCCCGTGTTCGGTGTGCAGTTCCATCCCGAGGTGTTCCACTCAGTGCAGGGCACCCAGTTGCTCAAGAACTTTGTGGTAGACGTCTGCGGCAGCCGTCAGGACTGGTCGGCAGCCAACTATATCGAGACCACTGTCAAGGAGCTCCGCGAGCAGATTGGCCAGGACCGTGTCATCCTTGGTCTCTCGGGTGGTGTAGACAGCTCTGTGGCTGCCGTGCTGCTCAATCGCGCCATCGGTCAGCAGCTCACCTGCATCTTCGTAGACCATGGTATGCTACGCAAGAATGAGTTCCAGGATGTGATGCGCGACTACGAGTGCCTTGGCCTCAACGTGATTGGTGTGGATGCCAGCGAGAAGTTCCTCACCGACCTCGAGGGTGTGACCGAGCCCGAGAAGAAGCGCAAGATCATTGGCCGCGACTTCGTGGAGGTCTTCAATGCTGAGGCCAAGAAGATCACCGACGCCAAGTGGCTTGCCCAGGGTACCATCTATCCCGACCGCATCGAGAGTCTCAATATCACTGGTAAGGTCATCAAGAGCCACCATAATGTGGGCGGTCTGCCCGAGGAGATGCACCTCTCGCTCTGCGAGCCCCTCAAGTGGCTCTTCAAGGACGAGGTGCGCCGCGTGGGTCGCGAGCTTGGCATGCCCGAGCACCTCATCACACGTCACCCCTTCCCCGGTCCTGGTCTGGCCGTTCGTATCCTTGGCGCCATCACCCGCGAGAAGGTGCGTATCCTCCAGGATGCCGACGATATCTACATCCGCGGTCTGCGTGAGTACAAGACCCGTCTCTCAGGCGAGGAGGCTCGCCGCGTATTGGCAGCCGGTGTGCCCGCCGATATGGAGAACGGTGAGATAGAGGTGTCGCTCTACGACCAGATAT
Source organism: uncultured Prevotellaceae bacterium (assembly GCA_945788095.1). GTDB lineage: Bacteria > Bacteroidota > Bacteroidia > Bacteroidales > Bacteroidaceae > Physcousia. The sequence goes on from CALZKW010000021.1 coordinate 20,963, forward strand.
GGCAGGCCGGCGCCATCCTCCTCTCCGAGGTTCGCTCCGTAGGTGTGATGGGTGATGAGCGTACCTACGAGAATCCCGTAGCTCTGCGTGCCGTCACCTCTACCGACGCCATGACGGCAGACTGGGCCCACCTGCCCTACGACTTCATGGCTCAGGTCAGCAACGACATCATCAACAAGGTGAAGGGTGTCAACCGCGTATGCTACGACATCTCGTCAAAGCCACCTGCAACTATCGAGTGGGAGTAATCCCCCACGCCACATACATTAACAAAGGCCACAACTCCTATCCGGGTTGTGGCCTTTGTCATATCCGTATGTCGCTCCGTCCCTACTATATATAAGGAAAGGAAGGACCATATCCTATGGCGGGCTTCGTCTTGATATACTTCCAATGATGCGTATCGGTTGATGCATCTCATATATATCAGTTGATGCATCTCATATATATCAGTTGGTGCATCTGATATATATCAGTTGGTGCATCTGATATATATCAGTTGATGCATCTCATATATATCAGTTGGTGCATCTGATATATATCAGTTGGTGCATCTGATATATATCAGTTGATGCATCTCATATATATC
>CALZKW010000022.1 GCA_945788095.1 uncultured Prevotellaceae bacterium
TACGTAGGGTTGACACCCTACGCTAATCTATAGCGACCCTTACAGGGTCTTGATTACCCAGGACAGCAATAATAAAATATCAATAAATAAAAATAAAAGAGAGACGATAAAAATAGGGACTAATAAATAAAAAGAGGATGATAAAGGGTGGAGGCAGGCGTGTTACGGGCTCCCATCTTTCCCCCATCCACTTTTTATTTATATCACATCTCCTGTTATATCTTTATCTATTTTTATTTATTGATATTTTCCCCCAATCTCCCCGATAAACCATACAGTGGTTATACGAGTTCCAGTTTCAAGACGTTGATGAGGTTCTTCACTTCCGGGTTTTCCGCTATCATCGCATTGAGTATCTCTCCCTTGTCGTAGCTCTTCACCACCTGTTCCATCTCATCGACGCTTATATTCATGTTGATGGCTGGGTTGTGTAGCTTCTCGCGGTAGAATCCTGTGATACGTTGGCTGAGAGCAGAGAATTCCTCGTAGACCATTTGGTTCTTTACTGCAATGTCGAACGTCGTGGCAGAGGTGCACTTTGGAATGATAAGTTGCATGCGTTGCTTGATGGCTATCTCCTTGACGGTCAGTTTCTCGCAGAACTCATTCCATAGCTTGAGAGTGACTTTCTCGTTGAGCATCTCTGCATTCGTGACGGGCGTATTGCCCGTATTGGCGGCCTGGAGGTTGCGACGTCGTTCCTCTTCCTCCAGTCTACGCCTCTCGGATGGGCTCTGTAGCGATGGTCCGATGTTATTAAGCTTTATGGTGCGTAGTTGGGGGGTTTGAGTAGTTGAGATTGCAGCTGGTTGTGCGGCCACTGTTACTGCTGCTGGGCGCGCGGATGGTGTGGCACTGGGTGTGCTTGCCTGTTGCTGTGCACCTGCCGCTACATGAGCGGCCTGGTGCGTGAAGATGGGTTTAAGAGTCTTGCGGGGGCGACGCCCCGCACCGGGCTCATCCTCTTGGGTGAGCTGCGCACACTGTATGAGGCATATCTCCACCTGCAGTCGCTTGTTGCGGCTGGTGCGGTAGCCCTGGTCGCAGTCGTTGCATAGCTTGATGGCTCGATAGAGGAACTTAGGCTCGCATTGTTTGGCCTGCTCCTGGAATCGGCTGCGTACCGACTCGCTGACTTCGAGCAGGGGTAGGGTAGACTCATCGCGGCCCACGAGCAAATTGCGCAGGTGACTGGCCAGTCCGCCGATGAAGTTGCCGCCGTCGAATCCCTTGCCCACTACCTCGTTGTAGATGAGCAGACAGGGTTCTACCTCGCCCTTGAGGAAATGGTCGACAAGGCGGAAGTAGTAGTTGACGTCGAGCACGTTGAGGTTTTCCAACGTACGCTCATAGGTGATATGGCCGCCAGTGAAACTGGCCATCTGGTCGAAGATGGAGAGTGCGTCACGCATACCGCCGTCAGCCTTCTGGGCGATGAGATTGAGAGCCTCGGGCTCTGCCTCATAACCCTCCTTTTGGGCCACATATGCCAGGTGGTCCACAGTGCCCTGTATGGTCATGCGGGCAAAGTCGTAGACCTGGCATCGGCTCAGGATGGTGGGCAGTATCTTGTGTTTCTCGGTTGTGGCGAGGATGAAGATGACGTATGAGGGTGGTTCCTCGAGGGTCTTGAGGAAGGCATTGAAGGCCTGGGTGGAGAGCATGTGAACCTCATCGATGATAAACACCTTGTATCGGCCTATCTGTGGTGGCACTTGCACCTGCTTGATGAGTTCGCGAATATCCTCCACCGAGTTGTTGCTGGCGGCATCGAGTTCGTGGATGTTCATCGAGCGCTGCTCCTCGAATGCTTTGCATGATTCGCATTCATTGCACGACTCGCCATTCTCGCGAGGGTTGAGGCAGTTGATGGTCTTGGCAAAGATGCGCGCACAGGTGGTCTTGCCCACGCCTCGAGGTCCGCAGAAGAGGTAGGCATGTGCGAGTTTGCCTGTGGTGATGGCATTGAGTAGGGTGGTGGTGAGGGCACGTTGCCCGACAACGGTGTCGAACGTGGCGGGACGGTATTTGCGTGCCGAGACAATATATTCGTTCATATAATATATATGTAAGGGGTTCTTTGCAGACAAAGTTAAGGTTTTCTTCTTAGATACGCAACTGTTGCGGGATAAAAATAAAGAACCGGGGGCATGGACTGCAGTTGTATCCATGCCCCCGGCAATATGTTGGCTACGTGATACCTTGGTGGGTATCAGTGGTTAGCTCAGATTAGTGCTCGCTCCAGAATGCGTCGTCAGCCTTCTTGCGTGCATCGTAAGCAGCCTTCTGACGGTCGTACTCAGCCTTCTTGCGCTTGTACTCAGCCATCTTCTTATCATACTCAGCCTTGGCAGCAAGCTGTGCAGGTGAGAGAGTCTTCTGTGTTGAGGCAGCGGCCTTAGCCTTGGCAGCGGCAGCCTGTGCGGCCTTCTGTGCAGCCAGTCGGCGTGCAGCCTCAGCCTGAGCAGCAGCGAGGTTGTTCTTGTAGTTGGTGATCACCTGTACCTGGCGCTGTGCAGCCTCGCTCAGAGTTACGTCGAGCTCAGCAGCCTTGTTGTAGCTGGCGATGGCGTTGTCCCACTTCTGAGTGTTGGTGTAGATGTCACCGCGGGTCCACTCCTCGATACCAGTAGCGTTGGGGTCGGTCTGAGTGATCTGCTTGGCCATCTCGAGAGCCTTGTCGCCGAGGCCTGAGAGGCTAAGACTCTTGCATGCCTGAGTGATGGTGAGGATGCGTGTGTCATTGTCATCACTCAGTTCGATAGCCTTCTGGTAGTACTCCATAGCTGCAGTGGCATTGCCAAGAGCTTCCTCCTTGCGAGCGCATCCGAGAGCAGAAGCAAAGGTGGGCTCGATGTCGTAGGCTGCCTGTGCAGCATTGTAGTAAATCTCAGTACCCTCGCAACCATTGCTGCCGAGGATGTCTACCATACGGAGCAGATACTCGAAGTCGCCCTGCTTCTCCTCGAGTTTGGGAGTAAAGAATGCCACGAGTGAGTCGGTATTGGCTGCAGGGCTCTGCTTGAAGGTGTAGTCGATGTACTGGAGAGTCTGGTCGTAGTCCTTTACGATCTGGCGCTGCTTGGCGGTGTCAGTCTCCTCCTTGGCATTCTGCACCATCTTGTTGCAAGCCTTTGAGGTCTCCATGTAGTCGGTCACGTACTGCTCGTAGTAGTAGGCGGGGGCTGCATCGTAGAGAGCCTTGCTGGTGGTGAAGAACTCGTAGAGCACGGCAGCACTTACGTCCTTACCGCCCATGCGTGCCACACCGTCGATACCTGCCTTGTAGAGGTCGTAAATCTTGTTGTAGGTATAGTCGGGGTCTACACCATTACCACAGCGGAAGTACCAGTATGCCTTGTAGGTCAGCACGTCGCCCTCTGATGCGGGATACTTGTCGAAGGAGTTGAGTGCGGTGAGGTTGGCCAGACGTACGTCGTAGAGCTTCATGAGATCGTCGAGATACTGCTTCTTCTGCTCGGGCGTGCTCTCAGGCTTCTGCATGAGGGTGTAGAGCATGTAGGGGCCATTCTTGTAGAGGCTGGAGATGGTGAGTGGGGCCTTGTCGATGAGCCACTTCCATGATTCGTATGCCTCAGTGTAGTTCTGGCTGTTCATGGCTGTCTGGAAGCCATAGATGTGTCCGAGAGCATCGGTAGTGTCGGCAGCAGCCACAGTCTGGCGTACGCGATCGGCTGTTGATGTACCTTCGTACTGCGCAAGTGTGGGCAGAGCAGCGAGTGTCAGACCCAGTGCGCAAGCAATCTTTGATAGTTTCTTCATTATATATAATATATGTTTGGTTAATAAATCGTGTCTTGGGGGAGGGTAGTGCCTCCTTTGCTTTTTAAGTAGTGCAAATATACACAATTATCTTTTGTGATGTTCAAAGAATGTGTTAAAAATAGTAACTCTATATATCATTTTGGCGTTTTGCTTGCTCAAATGCTCGAAATTTCGCAAATTTGCATGAGTAAAATCCCAATAACTTCAAATTAAACGATAATGAACGTAATCAAATCAAACAATGCGCCTGCTGCCATAGGTCCCTATAGCCAGGCCATCGAGGTAGGTGGTTTTGTGTTTGCCAGTGGTCAGTTGCCCGTTGATCCCGCCACAGGCGAGGTCGTAGAGGGTGGCATCAAGGAGCAGGCAACCCAGTCGCTCACCAATGTAAAAGCTGTGCTCGAGGCAGCGGGCCTCGGTCTGAAGAACGTGGTAAAGACCACCGTATTCCTCTCAGATATGGGCAACTTTGCAGCTATGAACGAGGTTTATGCTCAGTTCTTCGCAGAGCCATATCCCGCACGTAGCGCTGTGGCAGTAAAGACTTTGCCCAAGAACGTGCTTGTAGAGGTAGAGGTCATTGCTGCCAAGTAGTATCTGAAATAAGCAATAGAAATAATAGAGACGCTGGGGTATTTATACTCCAGCGTTTTTGTCTGCAAACCAATCTATGGATTGCTGTAACTACTATTCAAACCAATCTATGGATGACTGTAACTACTATTATTTTGAATACGTGTTATGTTTATTTGCTGATGGAGCAAATACATACTAAGGTTCGTTCTGTTATTGTTTCTCAAATTTTCTTTTTTCTGTTCGTTCTGTTACTGTTTCCTAAATTATCATTTTTTAATTTTTCTCGTTAGCGTGCATGCTCCAGGAGTGACAGGATGAGTCTGGGGAATGGATAGTTGTCCAATTCGTGTTCGGGTATCCATTGACCGGGGATGTCTGGGCGGTGGTCTACGTCGATAGTATAATAGTCTACGTGGAGTCGCTGGTGAGAGAGTTGGTGGCGATGATCGCGAATGTGACGGCGGATGTGTGCGCCCTGGGCTATTAGTTGGCAGATGAGCGGCTGCTTCATCATCTCTGCTTCGCTGAGCATGTGCTGGGCTTCTATGAGTGGGAATTCGTAGAGACCACGCCAGATGTCGTCGGTGCCTCGCTTGTGGATGAGAATGTGCGAACGATATCGTATATTAATATATATAAGGTATCTGTCGCGCACCTTGGTGCGGTGGCTCTTGACGGGCAGGTCGCTGACGGTAGCCTGTGTAAGGCCCTCGCAACTGTCTTGCAGAGGGCATGTGATGCATTGCGGATTGTGGGGAGTGCAGACCAGAGCGCCGAAGTCCATGATGGCCTGGTTGTAGGTGTCGGGATGGCTGGTGTCGAGGAGTTGCTGTGCGAGTGTGCTGAAGAGACGCTTGCCCTGAGTGGTGTCGATGGGTGTATCGATATTGTTGTGGCGGGCCAGTACGCGGTATACGTTGCCGTCGACCACAGCGCGAGGTTCGCGGAAGGCAAATGAGGCGATGGCAGCTGCGGTGTACTCTCCTACCCCCTTGAGACGGATGATGTCTGCGTATGTCTGTGGGAAACCGCCCCACTCCACTATCTGGCGTGCGGCTGCATGGAGATTGCGTGCACGCGAATAGTAGCCGAGGCCTTGCCAGAGGCGCAGCACCTCGTCTTCGGGAGCGTTGGCCAAGCACTCCACAGACGGAAAATGTTCGATAAAACGGCAGTAATAGTCATATCCCTGCTTCACCTGCGTCTGCTGCATGATGATTTCGGATATCCATATACGGTAAGGATCGCTTATGTTGCGCCATGGCAGCGAGCGCCCGTTGCGCTGGTACCATGCTATAAGGGTGTTGGCAAAAGGATTGTTCATGGCTGCAAAGGTATGGAAAAATCGCAGTATAAGGTTTTTGTGGCGACAGTAAATGGCAAAAAAATAGGGATATGCTTTCACATATTAAATAAAATGACTATCTTTGCAACCCGAAAAGGTGGGGAGTATCCATACTGTTCGCCTAAGAGAAAGGATATACAAACAGATTATTAACAATAAAAATTATTAAAGCTATGCCAAGCGGAAAGAAGAAGAAAAGACACAAGATGTCTACTCACAAGCGTAAGAAGAGACTGAGAAAGAACAGACATAAGAGCAAATAAGTCTGTAAAGTCGAGCTTTGTGAGACAAGAAGAAATAAGGAACAAACTCACACGCGGCACCCATCCAACGATGTGGGATACTTCGCGACGGGAGTTTGTTCTTTTTTCGTTTTTAAGTAATGCATGAGAGAATAAGTAAGAATGACAAGCGAACTGTTCATTAATGCCCAACCCAAGAAGATTTCGATTGCTCTGACCGAGGACAAGCGCCTGGTGGAATACCAAGAGGAGGCGCTGACAGCCAGTTTCAACGTAGGCAATGTTTACCTTGCCAAGGTGCGCAAACTGATGCCCGGACTGAATGCATGCTTTGTGAATGTTGGTTATGAGCGTGATGCATTCTTGCATTATCTTGACCTGGGAACCCAATACAATTCCTACGCTAAGTATCTCAAGAGAGTACTCAACGACAAGAAGAACCTCTTCCCTATGGCTAAGGCCACCATCCAGCCCGAGTTGGGCAAGGAGGGCAGCGTGCAGAACATACTGCAACAGGGCCAGGAGGTGCTCGTTCAGGTGGTCAAGGAGCCCATCAGTACAAAGGGGCCCCGCCTGACATGCGACATTTCATTCCCCGGACGATACCTGGTGCTTGTACCCTTCAGTGAGAAGGTCAACGTATCCACCAAAATCAAATCGAGCGCCGAACGCGCAAGACTCAAACAAATACTCCAGAGTATCAAGCCAAAGAATTTCGGAGTCATCGTGCGCACCGTGGCCGAAGGCAAGCGTGTGGCCGAACTGGATGCCGAAATGAAGGTGCTGGTGGGAAGATGGGAGGAGATGATGAATAAGGTCATGAAGGCTCCCTCTATGCCACAGCTTGTCTACGAAGAGACAAGTCGTGCTGTGGGTATGCTGCGCGACCTTTTCAACCCCAGCTACGAAAATATCTATGTCAACACCGAGGAGCTCTACAATGAGATACGCGACTACGTGACGATCATCGCACCCGACCGTGTGTCTATCGTCAAGCAATACAAGGGCAAGTTGCCCATCTTTGATAACTTCGACATCACACGCCAGATTAAAAGCTCGTTCGGCAAGACCGTCAGCTACAAGCACGGTGCCTACCTCATCATCGAGCATACTGAGGCGCTACATGTGGTGGATGTCAACAGCGGCAACCGCGCCAAGTCAAAGGACGGACAGGAGGCCAATGCCCTTGATGTCAATCTCGGAGCAGCCGACGAGTTGGCCCGCCAGTTGCGACTGCGAGACATGGGTGGCATCATCGTGGTCGACTTCATCGATATGCATGTGGCGGAAGACCGCCAGAAGCTCTATGAGCGCATGTGTGAGAACATGAAGAAGGACCGTGCCCGCCACAATATCCTCCCTCTGAGCAAGTTCGGACTGATGCAGATCACACGCCAGCGAGTACGCCCCGTGATGGACGTGGAGGTCGAGGAGGTCTGCCCCACCTGTCATGGCAAGGGCACCATCAAGAGCAGTCTGATATTCACCGACAACCTGGAGCACAAGATTGACATGCTGGTCAACAAGTTGGGCATCACCTCCTTTGTGCTCCACGTACATCCCTATGTGGCAGCCTATATCAACCAGGGCTTTCTCTCCATCAAGCGTAGGTGGCAGATTAAGTATGGTTTTGGCGTCAAGATCATCCCCAGTCAGAAACTGGCCTTCCTGCAGTATGAATTCTACGACAAGGACGGACAGGAGATAGACATGAAGGAAGAAATCGAGATAATGTGACAACAAGAAACATCGAACAGGACACATGAAGAATTACCGCATCATACTGACTCTGATAATGAGTGCTGTAGTGGCATTCATAAGCCCTGCTCAAATGTCAGCACGTGGTAAGAAGGACAAGAAGGACAAGAAGGAGAAACTACATCAGGCCAAGGCGGCTGCTCAGCGAGAGGATGTAGACACCTTTCCCCCATCCGAGCCCATGCCCCTGCCCATCGCACCGCGCCCCGAGTCGCCACAGCAGCCTCTGGCCGATATTGGGTCAAGGCAGTTCCACCACGGCAACTTCAACTTTGACGGCCGACGCGGTATAGATGTGTCGCACTACCAGGGCACCATCGATTGGCGTCTTGCAGCCACCGACCCTCAGGTGAGCTACGTGTACCTCAAGGCCACGGAGTCGAGCGGATTTGTCGACAAGAGGTACAAGAGCAATCTGGAGCAGGCACAGGCAGCCGGACTGCCAGTGGGTGTCTACCACTTCTTCAACCCCACAGCCTCGGCCAGGTCGCAGTTTGACAACTTCCGCCGCACCGTGGACCCCCGCACACAGGATCTCATACCTGTGGTCGATGTGGAGCAGCGCGGTTCGTGTGGTCTCGAAGGATTCCGCCAGCGCTTGCAGCAATTCTGCGACATGGTGGAGCGCGAATATGGCGTCAAGCCCATCATCTATGTGGGATACTACTTCTACAACAAGTATCTCGACGGCATGTTCTACGGCTACAAGATGTTTGTGCCCCGCTACACTACCGACAACGGGCAGACTCCCACCTTTGATCCCCACTGTAAGGTGGTGATGTGGCAGCATTCCGACAAGGGCCGCATCAAGGGTATCAAGGGCAATGTAGACCTGAGCCGATTCTGCGACAACTACAATCTTCGTGACATTCTGTTGCAAACCAACGTAAAGTAAGCATCTAACATATCAGAGCGCGCTGTTTCCTATGAACAGAGCGCTCTGTTTGTATCGGGGCAAGAAATGAGGAGCCATATAACGTAGGGGCAAGCCCCTACGCTATGTTATTTGGCGCCTACAGCGCCCTCTCAGACTTGTTTCGAATAGATTCTAATTAGAGAAACTTGAGTAAGAAGACTGTCCTAATGACCGATATGGGTTTACTGCCCCCATAGAGATTAGTGTAAAAAAAAAGGATTGACCCTTGTTGGGGGCCAACCCTATATGTGTGTGGATGGAGCGTTGCTCCGTCAGCGTGGTGCTTAGTCTCTCTTGGCGGGAGCCTGCTTGTAGGTGATGGGGGTCTCTACACCGCTCGACTGGAGGGTGATGGTCGAGACGAGGGTGTCCTGAGTCATGTTGGGGGAGAGATGGAGATACACCTTGTTGTTGCCTGCGGGGCCGGCCAGGGTGTCAGCCTTGACGAAGCTGCCGCTGGGGATGCTGAGTGTCCAGTCCTTCTCTACATGGAAGCAGAGGCTGTCCTTGGTTGTAACCGACTTGTTGACGCGCTCAAAGGTGCAGTCCTTGCCGCTGTTGGTGTAGCGTGGCGAGGGTATCTGCACGTCGAGCCAGTAGAACTGGGTGTAGGCGAAGGTGGCGCGCTGCGACCAGTCGTCGTCGCCGGTGACATTGAAGAAGATGTAGTTGGTGCGGCTCTCGCCGGTGGTGTTGGTGCTGAATGTGACGGGCACATTGAGGTTGTAGATGCCGCCGTAGATGTACTTGATGTTGGGCTTGGCGTATTCGCTGGCGATGCTCTGCCAGTCCTTGTCGAGGGTGACGACGTACTTGTCGGTGGTCACCACGCGGATGGTGTCGAAGGTCTGGTCGGCATAGGCATAGCCGGGACTGTTGTAGTAGGGGTTGAAGGTGAATGTGTGGTAGTAGCTATCCTTCTCGCACGAGGCCATGAGCATGGCCAGTGCTGCGAATACGGGGATGATGAGTTTCTTCATTTCTTGGTTTTTAATTGGTTTAATTGGTCTGATTGGCCGAATTGGAGTAATGGGCCTTTAGCACATGCGGTTGCGGTAGTCTTCGTAGCGGTATTGGCGGAGCATCTCCAGGTTGCCGTCCTCGTGGAGGAGGGCGATGGAGGGGTGGTGTATGCCGTTGAACATGTTGGTCTTCACCGTGGTGTAGTGTATCATGTCCTCAAAGATGATCTGCTCCCCTACCCTCAGTTCGTGGTCGAACTGCCATGAGCCCATGAAGTCGCCGCTGAGGCAGCTGTTGCCACCGAGGCGGTAGACGTTGGTGAGGCCCTGGGGCACTGTGCCCTCGATGGTCTTGGCGCCGCGCACGGCGGGATGGTAGGGCATCTCAAGGCAGTCGGGCATGTGGCATGTGAAGCTCACGTCGAGGATGGCCGTCTTGACGCCATGGTTCTCCACGATGTCTACGACGCTCGACACCAGCGGTCCGGTCTGCCATGCAAAGGCGCTGCCTGGCTCGAGGATGATGCGCAGGTGGGGATGGCGCTGGCGCAGCTGCTGGATGGTCTGAATGAGGAGCTCCACGTTGTAGTCAGCACGGGTCATCAGATGGCCGCCACCGAGGTTGAGCCACTTGAGCTGTGAGAACCATCGGCCGAACTTCTCCTCCAGGTGGGCGAGGTTGTCCACGAGGTCCTCTGCGCTGCTCTCGCAATGGCAGTGGCAGTGGAAGCCCTCGATGTCGGCGGGCAACTGCTGGGGCAACTGCTCGGCCAGCACTCCGAATCGGCTGCCGGGAGCACAGGGGTTGTAGAGGTCCACCTCGATGTGGCTATACTCGGGGTTGACGCGCAGGCCGAGCGACACGGGCTTGTCGGTGTGGGCGGTGTTGTAGTCGGCGGCCATGGTGCGGAAGCGCTCGTACTGCGTGAGCGAATTGAAGGTGATGTGGCTGCTGCACTCGAGCAGTGTGGGGAAGTCCTTTTCGGTGTAGGCCGGCGAGTAGGTGTGTGCTGGCGAACCGAATTCGTGGAGTGCGAGCATGGCCTCGTAGGGCGAGCTGGCAGTGGTGTGGCTGATGTACTGTCGGAAGATGTGGAATGTGCGCCACAGGGCGAATGCCTTGAAGGCGAGGATGATCTCTGCACCGCTTCGCTGTGCCACGCTATTAATGAGAGAGAGATTGCGTCTGAGTAATCTCTCCTCCATGATGTATATGGGTGTCTCGATCATTAGTAGACGAGCTTCACGTTGTCGACGCAGATGCAGTTGCCGGGTGAACCGATGTATGCGCCGCCGCAGCTGCTGTCAAACTTGACGATGATGTGGGTGGGCTGGTCGTCGGCTGTGCCCCACTCCTCGATGACCTTCACCTGCTTGCCCTTGCTGTTGGTGGCATAGATGGCCTGCTCGCCAGTGAAGAGTCCCATGTAGCTCTGGAATCCGGGTGTGTTGGTGCAGTTGCCATACTTGAGGTCGAGCTTCATGGTGCTCCATCCCGACGACTTGGTGAATCGGTGGATGGCGGTGGCTACGCGCTTGGCGTGTATGTTGCCCTTCTCGTCCTCCCAGCGCTTCTGGAGCACGCACATGGCCTGGGGATAGTCCTTGCCGCTGACGGTGGTCTTCTTGCTGAAGCCTGTCTCCTTGATGCGGGGCTGGTTGCTGAGCTCCACCATGTAGTCAAACTTGACGCCCTTGAGGTGCTTGTTCCAGTTCTTGCCGAGGTTATGCTCGTTGATCTTGATGCCGAGGTTGAGCTTCGAGAATGGGTTGCTTGATGATGTGATGGGCTCTACCATGTTGCCGGTGAAGAGTGAGCCTGCAGCGAGCACGTGGATGTTGACGATGCCCATTACCTTCATGCCCTCCTCGTGGGTCAGGAGTTTGGCGCACTTTCCTCCGCCGTGCTGGCCGATGTATACGCTGGTGTTGGTCTTGGTGATACCGGCTACCTTGGCCATGACGTTGCTGGTGGCCCAGATGCTGCCGCCCTGGTTGCTGTAGGCCTTGTTGTCGTTCCAGGTGGCGGTGGGTGCTACCTCAAAGAGCTGTGCGGTCTTGCCGCCAAGGATTTTGCTCTCCTTGACGTTGCGGGTGATCCACTGTTCGAAATTACCAAACTTCATAAGCACTTCTTCCTGAGCGCTTACCTGTGCAGAGAGTGCGAGGAATGCACCTGCTGCCAATACTGACTTTACGTTCATGATTCTATTGTTTGTTGTTTGTCTTTAGTTCAAGTTATCAGAATGCCTCGCTCATGTCGAGCACGAATCCGGGTTTGTTTTTGGTGAATCCCACGTCGAGGCGTATGTTGATGCGTGGTTTGAATTCGCATCTGAGTCCGATGCCGTAGTTGGGCAGTGTGTGTCGGAGGTTGATGTTGTCGTAGTGGTCGAAGGTGTTGGCGAAGCCTCCGAAGACGGTCATGCCGAGTCGCTTCCAGATGCGCTGTCGCAGTTCTATCTGTCCCTCCAGGATGTTGTTGTCGCGATATCGTCCCTCGTAGTAGCCGCGCATGCGGTTCATCTCGCCCACCATGCAGAGCATGTGCCATGGTGCTTTGCCGCCGTAGATGCTTGCTCCGTGTAGCTGTGCGGCGAGTGTGCAGTTGCGCCACATGGGCCAGTAGCCCTGCAGGGTGATGTCGGCCTTGTTGAAGTAGTAGGTGTTGGCCACTTTGGGGTAGAACATCTGCTTGAGCTGCACGTAGTAGCCTTTGTAGGCATTGGTGGGCACGTCGCGGCTGTCGAGGGTGAATGTGAGACCGAGGCCCTTGGTGAAGATGTTGTCGCTCTGCGAGTGCCACAGGGTGGTGTTGTAGTCGTCGTTGCGTACGTCTATCCAGTTGAGGTCGAGCGATGGTCCGATGAAGATGTTGTTGGCGAGTTTGAAGTCGAAGTTGGGCAGAAACTTGATGCGGTTCATGCGATACTCCGTCTCGTTGGCGTCCGCCAGTCCCTCGTCGTATCCGATGCCCCAGAAGAGGTTGCGTCCGTTTTGCGCCTTGAGTGTGGCGTCCCATCTGAATCGGTCGCCCTTGAGGTAGTTTTGCGTCTTGACGTAGAGCATGACGATGCCTGTGACGCTGCCGCTGAAGAAGGCCGATATGTTGCTGCGGTTGAGCTCTGGGTCGGAGCGGTCGTAGCTGTATGTGCCTGCCAGTCCGCCTCCGAGCATGAAGCTGTTGGTCTTGCTATAGGATGGCCCGATGACGAATGTGCAGTCGAAGGGTTTGTCCTTGGGCACATTGCTCTGTCCGAAGTAGCGGCCCAGGCGCTTGAAGATGTTGCCCTTCTTCTGTGCCGCCTCCTCCTGTGCCTGCAGGCTGTCGAGGGCTTGCTTGATGGTGAGTGCCAGTTCGAGCTGCTCCATGAGTGAGTCGGCCTCGGCTCTGTTGGTCAGGGTGTCGAGGCTCATCTCTGTGGCATACACGAGGGGATGTGTGTCGATGTCCTGTGCTGCTGCTGAAAAATTAACGGATGCAAGGGCCACGCAAATCAGTGTGGCGCATAGGTGTTTGGCTTCTAATATGTACAATCTTGTCTTTCCCATAAAAACGTGTTGCAAAGGTACGACATTTTACCCGAACGTATTCTCTTTCTTATCTTTTTTTAAGGCTTCGCTTGGGCATTAGCAAACAAAAGACTACTTTTGTGGGCAAAATGAAAAGCAAATCTATGAATAAGCAAGCTATCGAAGAGCGTATCATGAGCGACATGCGCGTATTGGAGCTTCTCTCCAAGAGTTTCCCCAACATAGCCACCGTGAGCACGGAGATTATCAACCTTGAGGCCATCCTCAATCTGCCCAAGGGCACGGAGCATTTCATGGCCGACATCCATGGCGAGTATGAGGCCTTTCTGCACATCCTCAAGAATGGGTCGGGCAACATCAAGCGCAAGGTCACCGAGATATACGGGTCGCTGCTGACCCGCAACGAGATACGCGAGCTCTGCACGCTCATCTACTATCCCGAACAGAAATTGGAGCTCATCAAGGCCACCGAGGAGGATCTCAACGACTTCTACACCACCACTCTCCACCGACTGGTCAACATCTGTCAGGCCGTCAGTTCGAAGTACACCCGCAGCAAGGTGCGCAAGGCACTGCCCCAGGAGTATGCCTACATCATCGAGGAGCTGCTCCACGAGAGCAACCGCGACGGCAACAAGCAGGTCTACTTCAGCGGCATCATCGACAGCATCGTCAACACGGGCCAGAGCGACGACTTCATCGAGGCCCTGGCCGGGGTGATACAGCGCCTCAGTGTGGACCAGCTGCACATCCTGGGCGATGTGTTCGACCGCGGTCCCGGTGCCCATATCATTATGGACAAGCTCTGCGAGCACAAGAGTTTCGACATACAGTGGGGCAATCATGATGCGCTCTGGATGGGAGCTGCTGCCGGCAACGACTGCTGCATTGCCAATGTGCTGCGACTCAGTCTGCGCTATGGCAACATGGCCACCCTCGAGGACGGCTATGGCATCAACCTCCTCCCCCTGGCCACCTTTGCCATGGAGACCTATGCCGACGATCCCTGCGAGCACTTTGGTCCCCGCATCGACCAGGAGGACACCACACACAATGAGCGCGACCGCCGACTGATAGCCCAGATGCACAAGGCCATCAGCATCATCCAGTTCAAGCTCGAGGGCGCCATGATAGACCGCCACCCGGAGTGGGATATGCAGGGGGGCAAGGTGCTCAGCCATATCGACCTCGAGCGCGGCATCTATGTGCTCAATGGGCATGAGTATGAGATGCGCGACACCTTCTTCCCCACCCTCTCGCCCTCCGACCCCTATGCCCTCACCCCCGAGGAGGCCGACATCGTGGACAAGCTCCACCACTCGTTCCTCGTGAGCGACAAACTGCAGCGCCACGTGCGCTGTCTCTTCATGAATGGCTGCATGTATACCATCTGCAACGGCAACCTGCTCTTTCATGCCAGCGTGCCCCTCAATGCCGACGGCTCGCTCAAGGAGGTGGAACTGCTGGGCCACCGCTACAAGGGCCGCGAGCTGATGCATCACATCGGCATGGTGATGCGCTCGGCCTTCAACGGCGACACGCCGCGCCAGCGCCGTCAGTATGCCCGCGACTACTTCTGGTATCTCTGGTGCGGCCAGGACTCGCCCCTCTACGACAAGAGCCGCATGACCACCTTCGAGCGCTACTTCCTCACCGACAAGAGCCTCTATCGCGAGGAGAAGGGCAACTACTACATGCTGCGCAACAATCCCGAGGTGTGCGACCGCATCCTCGATGCCTTTGGCGTGGAGGGCACCAACCGCCATATCATCAACGGCCACGTGCCGGTGCATGTGGCTCAGGGCGAGAATCCCGTCAAGGCCGACGGCCGACTGATGGTCATCGACGGCGGATTTGCCAAGGCCTACCACGACACCACGGGCATAGCCGGCTACACGCTGGTGTACCACTCGCGCGGTTTCGAACTCATCCAGCACGAGCCCTTCACCTCCACCAAGGAGGCCATCCTCCGAGGCACCGACATCGTGTCGAGCAAGCAGATAGTCGAGATGGCCGGCACCCGCCGCATGGTGCGCGACACGGACAAGGGCCATGCCATCATCACCCAGCTCAACGAGCTCCACGACCTGCTCTACGCCTACCGCCACGGCATCATCAAGGAGAAGAATGCCAGCCAGGCGCTGTAGGGCGAAAAGGCCCCCGCTAACTCCCCCAAAGGGGAGAATATCTGATCCGCAGCCACCAATATATGCAAGCACCAGGACCGCCCACCGAGATATTCGCCCTAACCAAGCAAATGTCTCGGTGGGCGAGCTATGTATCTCTTATACTCCCCTATCAAAATTTCTACTGAACCGAAAATCGTCGTCGTAGGCCTACAACGATATGTTTCTCCACCGAAAATCGTCGTTGTAGGTCTACGTTTAGTTATTCCCATGAAATTTCGAGGCAGAGTCTCCCTAAACAATGTTTACACACAGGGCGCCCCCCACCACTATGGTGAGGGGCGCCTATTGTGTGTCCGTTGGTTTCGTCGAGTTATGGTGCCTTACCTCAGAACTGCCATCCGCGCCACAGTCGCTTGCTGCCCTGCAGCTCGGCACCGAAGTAGAGACCCAGGCAGGTGGGCTGATTGTACGACACATTCTGTGCCGCCACCGTGAGGCGGTAGACGGGCTCCTGGAGGAAGGTGTGGAAGCGGTAGGCGGTGGGGAGCGTCGACACGTAGATGCGCAGGTGGTGGCTGTCGGCGGTGCGTGTCACCACCTCCTCGCGCCAGTCGCCCAACACGTCGCAACAGAGGCTGGGGTTGCTCTTGCTGCCGTTGTTGAAGGCGCATCCCTCCATCTGCAGCAGGGGCTGGCAGCGGTGCTCCTCGGGCACCCACTTGGAGATGGTCTCGTGGTCGAGCATCTCGCGCAGCAGGTCGCCGTCCCACCAGAGGGCAAAGTTGATGGGGATGCGGGCCTGGGCGTCGATTACGTTGCCCTTGTAGTCGAGTATGCCACCGCTGCGGCTGCTCCACATCTCCAGACCGGGATTCGTGGCATCGATGTCGGCAGCCAGGGCGCGGCCCACGTCGTCGCCACTCCTGACCTGCATGATAATCTCGCCCGTGGCAGCATCATGCAGTTCGCTGCCGTCACGCTTGTTCTCATGGCAGTTCCACACGTAGAGTCGGTCATCGAGCGGCATGAATCCAGTCATGTGCATTGCATCACCGTGCTCCATGCCCGTGGTGTAGAGCCCCGTGCCGTCGTGGTCGAAGGCGCATGCACCATAGATGATCTCATCCTTGCCATCGCCGTCCACATCGCCCACACGCAGGTTGTGGTTGCCCTGACCCATATAGGGGCGGTTGTCTTGCTTGGTGTCGAATACCCATCGCTGGCGGAGACGCTTGCCGTCGAAGTCGAAGGCAGCCAGGGCCGTGCGTGCATAGTAGCCGCGACACATCACCACGCTGGGGTGCACGCCGTCGAGATAGGCGATGCAAGCCAGATAGCGCTCGCTGCGGTTGGCATAGTTGTCGCCCCACGAGCGCATGTCGCCCTGCTGAGGCACATAGTCGATGGTGTGGATGGCGCGGCCCGTGGTGCCCTCAAACACGGTGAGATATTCGGGGCCGCCAGCTACGAATCCGCCTCGGCGACCCTTCTGGTCCTTGCGGAAGAGTTCACCCTTGACATAGGTCGAGTGGTAGTCATTGTCAGTCTTCTCGGCCAGGCCCACGCGGTAGTCTGCCTTGGCATCGCCTATCACACGTCCGCGACCGTCGACGGTGCCGTCGGCCGTCTTCATCACCACCTCCGCCTTGCCGTTTCCGTCGAGGTCGTAGGCCATAATCTGCGTGTAGTGTGCACCGGCACGTATGTTGCGCCCCAGGTCGATGCGCCACAGATGGCGTCCGTCGAGCTTGTAGGCATCCACGAGCTGATGGCCCGTGATGCCGCTCTGCGAGTTGTCCCTCGAGTTCGAGGGGTCCCACTTCAGGATGATCTCCATCTGTCCGTCGCCGTCGAGGTCGGCCATGGTGACATCGTTGGCCGAGTAGGAATAGCTTCCCTCAGGGGTGCTGACATCGGCAGGCTTGCTGAGCGGAATGCTGAGGTAGCCGATGGGGGCATTGGCAGCCAGGGTGTAGGTGCCCTTCAGTCGGTTGGCCTTCTTGCTGCCCGAGCGTGGCACCACCTTGTACTCCGTGGTCTCATCGCCCCTGTTGGCATCCACGTAGGTGGTGCTGTGGGCCGCGGGCACGGTGGCCACGAGGCGGTTGTTGCGATAGATGTCGAAGGAGATGTCCATGGGGTCCTCTCGCAGGTAGCGCCACGAGAGCATCACGGAGTCGGCCGATTGGCGCACGGCCACCAGACCGCGGTCGAGGCGCTCCATCTGCATGCGGTCCAGGTCGTAGTTAGTCTGTGCCTGCATGGTCAGCGGAGTGGCCATGAGGATAGTTAGTAGTTGGTGTAGTTTCATAAGGATTATTGCTTGGTTTGTATTTTTTCTCTTCTTCCATAGAGCAGCTGGCGGTCGCGGCGCAGAGCCTCGGTGGTCCAGGCCTCGGGCACGAAGCGCCACTGACTGATGATGGTGGGTTGGATGGTGCCCTGCTTCTCCACCTCCTCGATGAGGTAGTAGCGCAGGTCCTTGTCGCTGCTCCAGAGTATGCGGCTGGCCAGCTCGCTGTGGGGGATGCCCGCACCGCGGGTCATGAGTTCGCCGCCTCCGTTGCCGCGATAGCTGTTGGTGGCCACGGTGTAGCAGCTGTCCATACAGAAGGGGCGCCCGTCACTCAGGGCCTTGATAGTGACGCGTTCACCTGCGGGTTTCGTCAGGTCTACGTCGTAGACGATGCCTGCCGCAGCATCCATGTTGTAGCATGGGTTGGGCATACCGGCGCAGTTGTGGTCATAGAGATGGTCGTCAATGAGCAGGGCGTGGTCCTCGGGCGAGGTCATCTGGTTGGTCCACAGGCCGTAGCTCATCTCCAGCAGTCCGTGTATCTCGCGGCCCGTCATGCGCATCTTGTAGAGGAAATTCTCATACTTGTAGAGCGAGAACATGTGGCTGACGCGCAGTTCGCCCTCAGGTATGTCTGCGTTGCCCGACACGGGGGCTGCCAGCGAGATGTCGGCCCCCGTGAGCCGTAGCTGCATCTGATGGATGAGGTCGATGAAGTGGCTGGGACCAAAGTAGGCATCGCGCTCGGCGATGGTCTGCGTCAGCTGGCCGATGGGGCGGTGTATCCAGGCCTCCACCTCGCTCTTTTGCTTGGCAAACTGACTCTTGAACCCCTCGATGACATCCGCCCGGTGGCGGTTGGGGTGCGTGGCTGTGCCCTTGATGCTGCGGCGCACGATGGTGTCATCCTTCAGCCAGAGGTCGATCATGGCGTGGCAGATGCGCTTGCCGTTGGCCTCCGGAGCTATGCAGAGCACTTCCCCACCCTCGCAGTTGCGTATGGTCTCAGCCCTGGCGCGGTGGTCGTGGCCATAGAAGATGAGGTCGAAGCCCGGCACATTCTGGGCCACCTCTCTGACGGCATTCTCGCGGTAGTCGGCCGTCACGATGCCCTCGTCCCATCCGCTGTGGAAGAGCCCCACCAGGAGGTGTGGCTTGTGCTCGCGGCGTATCTCCTCCACCCATCGGCGCGATGACTCCACAATGTCGTCAAACCGCATGCCGCTCCACAGACTCTGTGGCAACCAGTTGGGCACAGCGGGCGACGTCATGCCCAGAATGGCGATGCGTATGCCCGCGCGTTCCATTATTATATAGGGGGTGTGGTAGGGGCGCCCCGTCTGCGTGTCGATGATGTTGGCCCCAAGGAATGGGAACTGGCATTGCGCCACATAGCGGTCGAACACGGCGTGGCCCGTCTCGATGTCGTGGTTGCCCAGCACCGCTGCGTCATAGCCTACAGCATTCATAGCCTGGGCCACGAGGTGGGTGTCGGTGGTGTTGACATAGTTGTAGTAGTAGGCCAGAGGCTGTCCCTGCAGATTGTCGCCCCCATCGGTCATGATGAGACGGTCGCCGTACTGGCGGCGAAAGTGGTCGACCAGTTGATAGCAACTGGCCAGACTGCCGCTGACGTCCTGTCGCTGCAGATAGTCGTGGCCGAAGAGGGCGCTGTGCATGTCGCTCGTGTGCAACCATCGCAGGCGTACCTTGCGGACTTTGGCTTCTGTGAGTGATGATGAGGCTGTCATAAGCGTGAATAAGAAGAATAGCTGTAGGAGCCGTGTCTTAGGCGTGCATTTTGTCATTAATGTGGTATTTGTAGCGCAAAGTTAACGCAAAAATTTGTAACTTTGCAAAAAATTACAAACAAACACTTATTCAGATGAAAGTAGAAATCAGCGATGCCATACGCTACATTGGCGTAGACGACCTCGACATCGACCTCTTTGAGAGTCAGTACGTCGTGCCCGATGGCATGAGTTACAACAGTTATGTGATCCTCGATGACAAGGTGGTCATCATGGACACCGTGGACCAGCGCAAGACAGACGAGTGGCTGGCCAACCTCACCGAGACGCTGGCAGACCGTCAGCCCGACTATCTCGTCGTGCAGCACATGGAGCCCGACCACGCAGGCAATGTGGCCTTGCTGGCTGAGCGCTACCCCGAGATGAAGCTCGTCATGAGCGCCGCTGCACAGCAGATGCTCTGCAACTTCTTCGAGGGCACATGCTTCCAGGGCCGCATACAGACCATCAAGGAGGGCGACCAGCTCGCTCTCGGCACCCACACACTGCAGTTTATTGCCGCTCCCATGGTGCACTGGCCCGAGGTGATGATGAGCTACGAACTGACCGAGAAGGTGCTCTTTGCTGCCGATGGTTTCGGCAAGTTTGGCGCTCTGCAGAACGAGTGTGGCGAGTGGGCTTGCGAGGCTCGCCGCTACTACTTCAACATCTGTGGCAAGTATGGCACCCAGGTGCAGAATGTGCTCAAGAAGGCTGCTCAGATCGACATCCAGACCATCTGCCCCCTCCATGGTCCCGTGCTTCGCGGCGAGGCTCTCGCCAAGGCCGTAGAGCTCTACGACATCTGGAGCAAGTATGAGCCCGAGAGCGAGGGCGTAGTCGTAGCCCATGCCAGCATCCATGGCGGTACAGCTGCTGCTGCCGAGCGTCTGGCCGAAATGCTCCGCGAGAAGGGTGCTCAGAAGGTGGTCGTATGCGACCTCACCCGTTGCGACATGGCCGAGGCCATCGAGGATGCTTTCCGCTATCCCAAACTCGTGGTATGTGCTGCCAGCTATGATGCAGGTGTCTTCCCCGTGATGCACGACTTCCTCTACCACCTCCAGATCAAGGCCTACCAGAACCGCCGTTTCGGTATCCTCGAGAATGGTTCGTGGGCACCCACAGCAGGCAAGATCATGCGTGCCATGATCGAGACCATGAAGAACTGCGAAATCGCAGAACCCATGGTAACCATCAAGAGCCGCATGAAGGAGAGCGACCTGCCCGCTATGCAGGCTCTCGTCGATGCAATGATGGCATAAGGCAATAGCAAAAATAAGCAGAGCGCTCTACTTAACATTAGTAGAGCGCTCTTTTCTAAATGAGCATAGCGCTTCATACTAACCCAAATCGGTCATTAGAAGCGGAATGAAGTAATTTTAACCTCAAATCCGCAACCGCCCTCATAAGATGACACAGAGGTCAAAAAGGTAGCGACACTGTGGCAAAAGAG
>CALZKW010000023.1 GCA_945788095.1 uncultured Prevotellaceae bacterium
CTACCTTTTTGACCTCTGTGTCATCTTATGAGGGCGGTTGCGGATTTGAGGATATCTTCTCTGAAAATGGGATGGTCTCGAGTAACTGTCAGGAACCTGGCTTATAGCGAATTTTGAGTTCTCGATTTATGCCTCATCCTTGGCAAGGACAGTCATAACCCACGTGCGAGGTCATTCATGGTCTCGATGGTGTGTTCAGACTTCTTGCGGCTGCACACTTTTCGTTTTCACATTCTCTCTCAAAACCAAACCAAAATTCACCCAGATTTATCGCGTGAACAAAAGCCAACACTACTTGCCACCCCATTGACATGTTGACCTATTGACTGATTGACCCATAGGCACGTTAACCTCAGACCATTCCCACCCTTCCATCAACAAAATAAGTAATTCGCTTTGTCTATTCGACAGAATATCGTAATTTTGCACGGAAATAACAACAAAGGAAACAAACAGATGAATATTTCTTATAAATGGCTTCGCGAGTATGTCGACTGCGACATGACAGCTCACGAGGTAGCTGAGGCGCTCACCTCAGTAGGCCTCGAAGTAGGTTCTGTAGAAGAAGTACAGGCCATCAAGGGAGGCCTCAAAGGCATCGTAGTGGGCCAGGTTCTTACCTGTGAGCCCCATCCCAATAGTGACCACATGCATGTCTGTACCGTCGATCTTGGCGGCGAGACACGCGAGCAGATCGTGTGCGGCGCCCCCAATGTGGCTGCCGGGCAGAAGGTCATGGTAGCCACTCTCGGCACCAAGCTCTACGATGGCGACCAGTGTTTCACCATCAAGAAGAGCAAGCTCCGCGGTATCGAGAGCAATGGTATGATCTGTGCCGAGGATGAGATAGGTGTGGGCAAGAGCCACGACGGCATCATCGTACTGCCCGAGGATGCCAAGGTGGGCACACCCGCTGCAGAATACTACAACCTCCAGAGCGACTTCCTCATCGAGGTCGACATCACCCCCAACCGTGCTGATGCATGCAGCCACTACGGCGTGGCCCGCGACCTCTATGCCTGGATGCTCCAGAACGGACGCCAGACTGCCCTCCACCGCCCCTCATGCGATGCATTCCAGGTGGACAACGAGGACCTCACTTTCGACGTACGTATCGAAAACGAGGAGGCCTGCGGACGCTACTGCGCCGTTAGCCTCAAGAACTGCGAGGTCAAGGAGAGTCCTGAGTGGCTCAAGGAGAAACTCAGCATCATCGGTCTCCGCCCCATCAACAACATCGTAGACATCACCAACTATATCATGATGGCCTACGGACAGCCCCTCCACTGCTTTGATGCAGACATGGTCAAGGGCCGACAGATTATCGTCAAGTCTATGCCCGAGGGCACTCCATTCGTTACCCTCGACGGCGAGGAGCACAAGCTCAGCGACCGCGACCTCGCCATCTGCAATGCCGAGGACCCCATGTGCATCGCCGGAGTATTCGGCGGCAAGGGTAGCGGCACCTATGAGACCACTACCAACGTACTCCTCGAGAGTGCTTACTTCAACCCCACATGGATCCGCAAGAGTGCACGACGCCACGGACTCAGCACCGACGCCTCATTCCGCTTTGAGCGCGGCATCGACCCCAACGGTCAGATCTACGCCCTCAAGCAGGCCGCCATCATGGCTAAGGAACTGGCCGGAGCAGAGATCAGCATGCAGATTGTCGACGTATGCCCCCGTCCCGTCAGCCCCTTTACCATCGACCTCAGCTATGCCTATGTAGACATGCTCATCGGTAAGCACATCCCCGCCGAGACCGTCAAGAGCATCTGCCAGAGCCTCGAGATGGTGATCACCGAAGAGACCTCAGAGGGCATCCGCCTCGAGGTGCCCGCCTACCGTGTTGACGTGCAGCGCCCCTGCGACGTGGTCGAGGACATCCTGCGCATCTACGGCTACAACAATGTAGAGATACCCACCACCGTGAAGAGCTGCCTCAGCGTCAAGGGCGACCACGACAAGAGCCACAAGCTCCAGAACATCATCGCCGAGCAGCTCGTGGGATGCGGCTTCAATGAGATACTCAACAACAGCCTCCAGAAGGTCAGCTACTACGACGACCTCCAGGCATACAAGAGCGACAACCTCGTACGTCTCATCAACCCCCTCAGCCAGGACCTCAGCGTGCTGCGTCAGAACCTCCTCTTCGGTGGTCTCGAGAGCATCTCGCGCAATGCCTCATACCGCATGCCCAACAACCGCATGTTTGAGTTTGGCAATTGTTACTACTTCCACGCAGAGCGTCGCTCAGCCGACATCATCCCCGGTGTGAGCAGCAGCCGCGACCCCGAGGTTATCAAGCACGTGCTCGACGCCTACAGCGAGGATGCACATCTCGGTCTGTGGGTCACCGGCAAGCGCGTAGAGGGCAGTTGGGCTCATGCCGACGAGGACAGCAGTTTTGCTGAGCTCAAGGCCTATGTGCTCAACATCTTTGCTCGCCTTGGCATCCCCATGGGTGCCCTCGTCTTTGCCCAGAGCGAGAGCGACATCTTCGACAAGGGTATGGAGATACGCAACCGTGGCGGCAAGGTGCTCTGCCAGATGGGTGTGGTGAGCCAGAAGGTGCAGAAGCGCTTCGCCATCGCAGCTCCCGTCTACTATGCCGACATCAACTGGAAGCTCGCCATGAAGGCTATCAAGAACCATAAGGTGACCTACCGCGACATCAGCAAGTATCCCGCCGTGAGCCGCGACCTCGCCCTGCTGCTCGACAAGAGTGTAGAGTTTGGTCAGATAGAGCAGATTGCCTACGCCACCGAGAAGAAGCTCCTCAAGAGCGTCGAACTCTTCGATGTCTACGAGGGCAAGAACCTGCCCGAGGGCAAGAAGTCGTATGCCGTCAACTTCATCCTCCAGGATGAGCAGAAGACCCTCCAGGACAAGCAGATTGACGCCATCATGCAGAAGCTCATCAAGAATCTCACCACCAAGCTCAACGCAGAGCTCCGATAACAATCACAGTATAAATCAAACAAACAATATCATCATTCTACAACAATGGGAAGAGCATTTGAATATCGCAAAGCAGCGAAAATGAAGAGATGGGGCCACATGGCCAAGACATTCACCCGCCTGGGCAAGCAGATTGCCATTGCCGTGCAGAGCGGCGGTCCAGAGCCTGAGAACAACCCCACACTCCGCTCCATCATCGCCACCTGTAAGCGTGAGAACATGCCCAAGGACAACATTGAGCGCGCTATCAAGAACGCCATGGGCAAGGACAAGAGTGCCTACAAGGAGGTGACCTACGAGGGATATGGCCCTCACGGCATCGCCATCTTCGTCGACACCCTCACCGACAACACCACCCGCACCGTGGCTGATGTACGTAGCATCTTCAATAAGTTCAATGGCAACATGGGTACCACCGGTTCACTCTCGTTCCTCTTCGACCACAAGTGCGTGTTCACCTTCAAGAAGAAGGCTGACATGGAGATGGACGACTTCATCCTCGAGATGATCGACTTCGGAGTAGAGGAGGAGTATGATGAGGAGTACGACGAGGAGAAGGACGAGACCACCATCACCATCTACGGCGACCCCAAGAGCTACGGCGAGATCCAGAAGGCTCTCGAGGGTATGGGCCTCGAGGAGGTCGGTGGTGAGTTCACCTACATCCCCAACGACCTCAAGGACGTGACCGAGGAGGAGCGTGCCACCATCAACAAGATGATAGAGAAGATGGAGGAGTTCGACGACGTTCAGACCGTCTACACCAACATGAAGCCCGAGGAGTAATCAGCCCTCGAGCGAATTATGTATAAATAAAGCAACGGAATTAGCGGACAAGACATATCCGTTAATTCCGTTGCTTCAGAATTCGGGGAAACAAGCACACTTCTGATCAACAAGCCTTTCATCCCCCATAACTCGGTTCACCGGGGGAAAACCTGCGTTCTGATTATGGTTTATGGGGGAGATTGGGGAACAACGGAACGAACGGAAAATATAAAATAGGAACAAGAATGGGCATGAATTACATGAATAATAAATGGGAATGTAATTCTTACCCTTTTTTGTTAAATATAAATTTCTGTTTGTTCCGTTGTTAAACCATCCCCACAACTCCCCCATAAACCCAAATTAACAAACACAGGTTCTACTGATGAACCCATAACTCCAGTATAAATTCCTACTTAACTTACATCAAATTCGTATGCAAACAATTTATAAGACCACAGGCACCTGCAGCCAGTATATCGAAGTAGAAGCCCAGGATGGGGTAGTGACCCGCTGCCACTTCCATGGTGGCTGTGACGGCAACACCAAGGGCCTCGCACAACTCGTTGTGGGTATGAGCATCGACGACATCATACGCCGTCTCGACGGCATCCGATGCGGTATGCGCCCCACCAGTTGTCCCGACCAACTCTGCCGAGCCCTCGAGCAACTGAAAAAGCAATAAAAGGTATTAAAGGGGAGTTAACCTGCCAGATACGCATCAAAAGGACTATAAACCATAAGCATGACATTCGTCCCTTTAACTCCCCTTTTGTACCCTTTATTACCCTTTACAGCCCTTAATTATCATATTCCTCCTTGCAGAAGCGGTCTGTGAAGATCACCTTGCCCGTCTTGCGGCTCTTGTAGATGTGCACGAAGGTGACGGCGCTGTCTTTGAGCACCTTGAGGTCGAGGTCGTAGCGAATGCTTTTGAGGGCATTGTCGTGAGCGTCGCGACGCAGTTCGTCGGTATAGAGGTCCTTGTTGTCAGCCTCGCCAATCACCTCGTAGGTGTAGACCAATTCGCGACCCTTCATCTTGTATTCGCGACTCAGTTCTATCATATACTCATCCAGCTGACGCGGACATTGCTTGGCAGTATACTCATCCAGCTCGCGCTTCACACGTTCATCAAAAGTCTCACGCTGGCAAGCCGACAGTCCCGCAGTCAGGGCCAGCAACAGTATCATATACTTTTTCATAATCACATTTCTTTGATTTGCATGCGAAGATAGCGTATTTCGCTCAAATACACAAACATTTAGCGCCTACCGTTTGATTTAAGTCAATAAAAACACACTTACCCTCTACTCTACATACTAACGCTTTGGTAAGTATTACCTATAATTGTATCTTTGCATCGCATTAAAGAATGAAACAAAACTTTTTAAGGTATACAAAGATTATGACAGAGATTATCGGAACCAATGCAGGTGCCATCTGGACCGCATTGACAGAGAATGGTGCTATGAACACCAAGGATTTGAAGAAGGCAGCTAAGATCAAGACTGACAAGGACCTCTATCTGGCTATGGGCTGGCTCCTGCGCGAGGACAAGCTCACCGTAGAGGAGGAGGGTAAGGTTATCACCGTAAGCCTCAAGTAATCCCCCCACACATACTCATACAGAGTCTGGAGCCCACAAGCCCCAGACTCTTTTTTATATAGCCACAGGGGCATTTAGAGGTAAAAAAGGGAGGAAAAGAGAAATTATAGGGAAGTAATAGGGACGATAGTCTTGCTGCGGTATTCGAATAACACGCATCGAGGAGTAAGAGGATCGTACTATGGTCGGTGAAAGGATAGTACTTTGGTAGATTTTAGATATGGGTCTTAGCGTGACAGAATATGGGTCTTGAGACTATTAGGATATGGGTCTTATTGCACTGAGATATGGGTCTTTTTTTAGTCGAGCATACCTGTTGTATAATTATGGTTTAGCGGGGAGATGAAATAAAATATCAATAAATAAAAATATAGAAAGATATAACAAGAGACGTGCGATAAATAAAAAGTGGATGAGGAAAGGTGGGAGGCCGCAACATGCCCCGTTCTTAGACCCGCTTCGCACGCTAAGCGTCACTCTTCGAGATGCCGAGCGGGGGCGTGCTATGTGAATTCCGCAACAGGACAATCGTCCCTATAACTTCCTTTTAACTTCCCTTTTACTCCCTTTTTTACTTCAAGCCCCGGAGGGACGTTCTCCCCCATAACCCCCCAATTCACATCACAGAATTTTCCCGGTGAGCCGATTAAACGGGAAAAAATCCTTTGTCCTCCCTCCGTTGTCCCTTGATTACTGGCCATATACTTTTACTTTAGATGGAGCATAGCCCCCAAAAAACAAACTTTTTTCATGCATAGCACCCCAAATAATAACATTTTTTATTACCTTTGCGCAAAATAGTGCCAACAAACATGCAACAACGTATACGCAACTTTTGTATTATAGCCCACATCGACCACGGTAAGAGTACCCTGGCCGATCGACTCCTTGAACTCACCCAGACCATCAAAGTCACAGAGGGACAGATGCTTGACGACATGGACCTCGAGAAGGAAAGGGGTATCACCATCAAGAGCCATGCCATACAGATGGAGTACCTCTACGAGGGCGAAAAATATATACTCAATCTCATCGACACCCCAGGACATGTTGACTTTTCGTACGAAGTCAGCCGAAGCATTGCTGCATGCGAGGGAGCACTCCTCGTAGTGGATGCCACCCAGGGCGTACAGGCCCAGACCATCAGCAACCTCTATATGGCTATCGACCACGACCTCGAGATCATCCCCGTCATCAACAAGTGTGACATGCCCAATGCCATGCCCGACGAGGTGGAAGACGAGATTGTGGAGCTCATCGGTTGTGACCCCTCGGACATCATTCGCGCCAGCGGTAAGACCGGTGAAGGTGTCGACGACATCCTCCGCGCTGTCGTGGAGCGTATACCTGCCCCCAAGGGCGATGAGGAAGCCCCTCTGCAGGCCCTCATCTTCGACTCTGTATTCAATTCTTACCGAGGTATCATTGCCTACTTTAAGATTGTCAACGGCAGCATCAAGAGCGGCGACAAGGTAGTCTTCATCAATACCCAGAAGGAATACGTGGCCGACGAGATCGGTGTGCTCAAGATGGAGATGGTGGCACGCCGCGACCTCCATTGCGGCGACGTAGGCTACATCGTCAGCGGCATCAAGACCGCTACCGAGGTTAAGGTGGGCGATACCATCACCCACGTAGACCGTCCCTGCAGCGAGGCTATCGCCGGATTTGAGGAGGTCAAGCCCATGGTCTTTGCCGGAGTCTATCCCATTGAGACCGAAGACTTTGAAAACCTCCGTGCATCGCTCGAGAAGTTGCAGCTCAACGATGCATCACTCACCTTCCAGCCCGAGTCGTCAGTAGCCCTGGGCTTCGGATTCCGCTGCGGGTTCCTCGGACTGCTCCACATGGAGATTGTGCAGGAGCGCCTCGACCGCGAATTTAATATGGACGTCATCACCACCGTGCCCAACGTATCCTATAAGGTGTACGACAAGCAGGGCGAGGTCAAGGAGGTGCACAACCCCGCCGGCATGCCCGACCAAACGCTCATCGACCACATCGAGGAGCCCTTCATCCATGCCTCAGTCATCACCACAGCCAACTATATCGGCCCTATCATGACCCTCTGCCTGGGCAAGCGCGGCGAACTCCTCAAGCAGGAGTACATCAGCGGCAACCGTGTGGAACTGCAGTATGCCATGCCCCTGGGTGAGATAGTCATCGACTTCTACGACAAGCTCAAGAGCATCTCGAAGGGCTATGCCTCATTCGACTACCATCAGAGCGGCTTCCGCCCCTCGAAGCTCATCAAACTCGACATCCTGCTCAATGGCGAACCTGTGGATGCCCTCAGCACTCTGACCCACGTGGACAACTCCGTGGACTTCGGTCGCCGCATGTGCGAGAAACTCAAGGACCTGCTGCCACGTCAGCAGTTCGACATCGCCATCCAGGCTGCTATCGGTGCCAAGATCATTGCCCGCGAAACGGTGAAGCAGGTGCGCAAGGACGTGCTCGCCAAGTGCTATGGCGGTGACGTGAGCCGTAAGCGCAAGCTCCTGGAGAAGCAGAAGAAGGGTAAGAAGCGCATGAAGCAGATTGGCAACGTACAGGTGCCCCAGAAGGCCTTCCTCGCCGTACTCAAGCTCGACTAAAGCCCCGAAAACACACCCCGACACACATCATATATACCAAGCATACCATATCCCGACCTTACAATCATACCATACCATACCCATACCACCATGGATCAGACCAAAGATATAGCACGCGACATAGCTAACATATACTGCCCACTCAGCCCGATGGGTGTCAATGCACTTTCCAAGATACTCGTACCGATGAAGTTTCAAAAGGGCGAACTTGTCTTCCCCGAAGGCAAGGTGTGCGATGCCATGTACTACGTACAGAAGGGCATGGTAAGGCAGTTCTACTACAAGAACAAGAAGGACGTCACGGAGCACTTCTCCTACGAGGGGCGCATCGTATTCTGCATCGAGAGTTACCTCAAGCAGGAGCCCAGCAAACTCTTCGTGGAGACACTCGAGAAGAGCGTGCTCTATGCCATGCCCTACGACGCCATGCATCAGCTGATGACCCACGACCAGGAAATCAACCTCCTCTTCCGCAAGATTCTCGAGCACGCCCTCATCAGCAGCCAGGAGCATGCCGACAGCCAGCGATTTGAGAATGCCACAGAGCGCTACGACCGCCTCCTGCGCACCAAGCCCGAAATCATCCTCCGAGCACCCATGGTGCATGTAGCCTCGTTCCTGCAGATGACCCCCGAAACGCTCAGCCGCGTACGTGCCCATCACGCTAAGCAGTAGGAAATCTGCCCATGGGGGACTGAGGTCGAAGAACAGTCAAGAGACAATAGTAAATAGTATAAGCACTGCCTCGTTATCACAACGAAGCGGTGCTTTTTGGTTATTTCTTTCTGTAGTGTTCTTGACTGGAAGCCTGAATACTGCTCACTCGATAAAACTGGAAATTAGGGTTTGACGGTGAGAACGCCCCTTTGGGGCAAGAAGTAAAAAAGGAAGTAAAAGGGAAGCTAAAAGGACGAATGTCTTGTTGCGAAAATTACACAGCACGCCCCTTTTGGTCGTGTTGCGGCATTCTTATTGATCGTTCATGTCATTTGTGTCCCCGTGCGGTAGCAAACTTTTCACTTTTCGTTTTTCACTTTTCACTACGAAAGATAAACTCCAATTTGCTTTACCAAATAGAAACGCCCTCGAGACGTTGCCAAGAAGCGGCGAACGACTCGGGGGCGGTGATGATGTGAGCGGGTGTTATGTGGCAAGAAAGGGAAGACTCACTCGACCTCCCACTCGTAGAGGCCAGAGGAATTGTCGTTGGGGAGTGTGACAGAGAGTCGAAGAGCCGTGGTGGTGAGAGGCGTGAAGCGTACCGTGTTGGCCTTGCCCTTGTCCACGCCGTAGTGGTCGGTGGTGGTCACGGGACGCCATTGGCCATCAGCGTCGAGATAAGAGAGCGACCACGAGCGAGGCACGCGACATCCACCCCAGGGGGCATCATCAAACCAATAGACACGGCAGCGCGACACCTCGGTGGGTTCGGCGAAGGTGTAGGTAAGAGACTCAGTTGAGCCCTGCTTGGGCCACCAGTGGTAGTAGGGGATGGAGCGGTCGTTGGCATCGCGGGGCACGAGTCCGTCAGCTACGGCCGAGAGGGCTGCTGTGGGGGTGCTGGCAGTGAGTTTGGCACACGAGGCGAGGGTTGGTGGCGTGGCGGGACGGGCAGCACGGAGCTGCTGAGGAAGCCATACCATCATGCGACCACTGCCGCGGTGACACCATGCATAGTAGGGGATGAGGGTGAGAGGGGCGTCGGTGACACTGAGACGTCCGGCCTCGTCGTAGGCCAGGGTCTGGGCAGAGGTGGTGAGCTGGTGGATGCCGCCAAGGAGTTCGGGCTGAGGTATCACCTGGAAATGGGGCTGACGAGGCATGACGAGGCTGCCGAGATCGAAATGATTGTCGGGCCATTCAGCACAGTAGACGAGGGGACCACGCTCCACAGCGATGCGACCGCGATCGGCCTCTACCTCCTCCTGAGCCACCACAATGCGAGGCTCCATGTCGAAATGGATGTCGACACGGTCGCCACGGCACCACTGACGGTCGATGCAGCAGTAGCCATCACATAGAGGCGTGGTGACCTCCTGGCCATTGACACGAATAGAGAAACGAGGTGAGAGTTGATCGGCATAGGCATAGAGGGGACTGGGCACGGGCTGCCCCTGCACCCATCCGGGGATGCGAATGCGAAGCGTGAAACGCTGAGTGCGGCATCGGTCGATGGTGAGCGCAATATCGCCGTCCCAGGGATAGGCAGTGTGCTGCGTGAGGGTGACGTCGCGACCCTCCACGGGGATGGTGGCGGTATTTCCCGCAAAGAGGTTGACATAGAGATTGCGCCCCTTGACAGCATAGATATAGCCGGGCAGGGAGGGTATGAAGCGGCATACATTGCTGGGACAGCATGCACAGCCGAACCAAGCCTGACGCTGATGCTGCCCCATGCTCTCGAGGGGATTGGGATAGAAGAATCGACCTCCGTCGATGCTGACACCACTGATGACGCCATTGTAAAGACTGCGCTCCAACACGTCGTAGTAGCGGGCATGGCCATGGAGGAGGAAGAGACGGTGGTTGACGTAGACATTGCCTATTGCGGCACAAGTCTCGCAATAGGCGCTCATGTTGGGCAGTTCGTAGTTTGCCCCAAAGGCCTCTCCACTGCTCGTGCTGCCTATACCACCAGTAATGTACATCTTACGCCCCACGATGTTGGTCCAGATGCTGTCGATGGCAGCGATGTAGGCAGTATCACCGGTGAGGGCTGCCACATCAGCCATACCGCTATACATATAGGCGGCTCGGACGGCATGGCCCACAGCCTCGCGCTGCTGGGTGACGGGGAGGTGAGCCTGGCTGTACTGATCGCGGCGCGAGGTACGTCCACGATAATCGAGGAAGAAGCGAGCCTGGTCGAGGTAGCGTCGCTCGCCGGTGACGAGATAGAGGCGGCAGAGAGCCATCTCGGCTATCTGGTGGCCCGGCACGAGGCGCAGCTGTTCCTCGCCGGGACCTATGGCGCGACAAACACAGTCCGCATAGCGGATAGCTATGTCGAGGAATTTGCGGCTTCCTGTGGCCTGATAGTGTGCCACAGCGCCCTCGACCATGTGGCCAAGGTTGTAGAACTCATGACTGAGGTCCTCCACCTTCTCCCACCTCTGACTGCCGGCCCAGGCATGAGGGTGGTCAGGATTCATGGTGCGCGAGGTGTAGAGATAGCCGTCGGCCTCCTGTGCAGCAGCCACGATGGTGAGCACAGAGTCCATATAAGCGGCGAGGGCGGGGTCAGGATAGGTCTGGAGCAGGTAGCTGGCTCCCTCGATGGTCTTGTAGACATCGGTGTCGTCGAAAGAGTAACCGCCCACCTTGTGGTCAGGACTGGGGTGGGCAGCACGGACGAAGTTGTCGTAGCGCCCCTCGCTGGCGCACTTGCTGAAGGCAAGGGGGATGGTAGTAGTGCGCGAAGCCTCGAGGCGCTGTCCCCAGAATGTATTGGGTTGGAGGCTGACACTGGTGAATGGCACGGGAGTGATGGGGTAGCCGCCATCGCGGGGCTGGGCCGTGGCGGTAAGCGACGCTGTGAGAAGCGACGCTGCGAAGAGGTGACGTAGAGTGTTCATGATAGGGTAGGGTGTGTGAGTATTGGGTTGGGGGTACTGGGGATGTTTTCTTAAAGTGTGGGGATGACACGGCAAAAATAGGCATTTCTGTGGCCTCGTGCAAGCGGGGTGGTAATAATATAAGAGGTGGGATAGTTTTTGGTGCTTTTTCTTGTCGGTACGCACAAAATATACTACTTTTGCAATTCCTAAAAACGTAATCAACATTCCGAAAATGCCTACAATATCGACACGTGGCCACGAGATGCCCGAATCGCCTATCCGCAAACTTGCCCCCCTGGCCTATGCTGCCAAGGAGAGAGGCGTACACGTATACCATCTCAACATCGGCCAGCCCGACCTGCCCACACCTAAGGCAGCACTCGATGCGATACGCAACATCGACCGAAAGATACTGGAGTACAGTCCCTCGCAGGGATACCTGAGCTACAGAAAGAAGTTGGTGGGATACTACGAGAAGTACAACATCAACCTCACACCCGACGACATCATCATCACCAGCGGTGGTAGCGAGGCGGTGCTCTTCTCATTCCTGGCTTGCCTCAACCCTGGCGACGAGATTATCGTGCCCGAACCAGCTTACGCCAACTACATGGCATTTGCCATCTCTGCGGGTGCCGTGATCCGCACCATTGCCACCACCATCGAGGAGGGATTCTCGCTGCCCAAGGTGGAGAAGTTTGAGGAACTGATCAACGAACGCACCCGTGCAATACTGATTTGCAACCCCAACAACCCCACGGGATACCTCTACACACGCCGCGAGATGAACCAGATACGCGACCTCGTGAAGAAGTATGACCTGTATCTCTTCTCGGATGAGGTGTACCGCGAGTTTATCTATACAGGATCGCCCTACATCTCGGCTTGCCACCTGGAGGGCATCGAAAACAATGTGGTGCTCATCGATTCGGTATCGAAAAGATACAGCGAATGTGGCATTCGCATCGGTGCCTTGATAACGAAGAACGTGGAGGTAAGAAAGGCTGTGATGAAATTCTGTCAGGCCCGTCTGTCTCCACCCCTCATTGGCCAGATTGCCGCCGAGGCTTCGCTCGATGCCCCCGAGGACTACAGTCGCGACGTGTATGACGAGTACGTGGAGCGTCGCAAGTGCCTCATTGATGGTCTGAACCGCATTCCCGGCGTATACAGCCCCATCCCTATGGGTGCCTTCTACACCGTGGCTAAGCTACCCGTGGATGATGCAGAGCGATTCTGTGCATGGTGTCTGAGCGACTTCGAATACGAGGGCGAAACGGTGATGATGGCTCCCGCAGCTGGTTTCTATACCACCCCCGGTGCGGGCCGCGACCAGGTGCGTCTGGCCTACGTGCTGAAGAAGGAGGACCTGACACGTGCGCTCTTCGTGCTCCGTAAGGCACTGGAGGCATATCCGGGGACAATCAGATCGTGACTATCAGAGGTACGAGGCGAAGAATCGCCTTGCACAATGGGGGCCGACGGGGATGGACAAGGCAATGAATAGCCTTGCACAATCCTGAGGGCCTCTTTTTTGGTGAATAATTGTTATCATTTCCCTTTAACTTGCCCAATACTTCAAGGAAGATAGATGAACTACAACCTCTTTATAGCACGCAGACTGTATCGCAGCGCAGACAATAAGCGCAAGGTGTCGAGACCGGCTATCAGCATTGCCACGGCCGGCATCGCACTCGGACTGGCTGTGATGATAGTCAGCGTGTGTGTCGTGCTGGGCTTCAAGCATGAGGTGATGAGCAAAGTCACTGGATTTGGCAGTCACATACAGGTAGTCAACCTGCAATCGCTGCAAATGGCTGAGTCGCAGCCCATACGTTTCCCACAACCTCTCGTAGACGAACTGAAGAGTGTGCGAGGCGTGAAGCACATGCAGCGATACTGCGAGAAGGCCGGCATGCTGAAGACTGATGAGGCATTCCAAGGCGTGATGCTGCGAGGTGTGGGCGAGGAGTATGACACGACGTTTCTGGCTTCGCACATGGTGGCAGGACGGATACCAGCCTTCAGCAACAAGAAGCAGACCAACAAGATACTCATCTCGCAGATGCTTGCCTCGCAGTTACGTGTGGGAGTGGGCGACCGCCTTTACGCCTACTTCTTCGACGACGGGGTGAGGGCGCGACGCTTCTCCATTGAGGGCATCTACCAGACACACATGAGCGAGTTTGATAAGAACCTGGTCTTCACGGACCTCTATGCGTGTCAGAAACTGGCGGGATGGGAGTCGGTGCAGTACTCGGGCATGGAAATCAACGTGGATGACTTCACACAACTCGACCGCATTGGCTACGACGTGGCTATGGCGCTGCGCGAGCACAACGACCCCGACGGGGCCTACTACTCAGCCAATACGATACGCAAACTGTACCCCAACATCTTCTCGTGGCTCTCGCTGCTCGACACCAACGTGTGGGTCATACTGGCCCTGATGGTGGCTGTAGCAGCTTTCACGATGATCAGCGGACTGCTCATCATCATCCTGGAGCGCACCAACTTTGTGGGTATCATGAAGGCTCTCGGTGCAACGAATGGTGAGTTGCGACGCCTCTTTCTCTACTTTGGTGTCTTCATCATTGGTCGTGCCCTCATCATAGGCAATGTGATTGGATTGGGCCTCGTGGGCTTGCAGCAATACACAGGCCTCGTTCACCTCGACTCTGACACGTACTATGTAGACAGCGTACCGATGCAGATCAACTGGCTCTACATCGTGCTCATCAACATTGGCACTCTGCTCATCTCTGTCATGGTGCTCATCATCCCCAGCTACGTGGTGTCGCACATCCACCCCGCGAAGAGCATTAGGTTTGAGTGATATTTTCTTTTAGAAGTTATAAGGAAGTTATAGAGAAGTAACAAGGAAGTAATAGGGACGATACCTCTGTGGCGGTTCATTGCATGAACATCTACAGAAGTATCGTCCCTATTACTCTTTCTATCCTCTCTATAACTTCCCCCAACCATAAAACAGAAGACAATACCTCTGCAGGTGTTCATACAGCGAACTGCCACAGAGGTATTGTCCTTATTACTTATTTGTTACTTCCTTAAAACTTCTCTATAACTCCCCAAAACCTTAAGGACTTCAATAATGCCCCTTTCCGCCACACATGTCGCAGGCGAGAGCCATGCCGGTATAGGGGTCGTCGATGGCTCCGCTGCCACCACACTTGCGGCAGTTGCCTGCCTTCTTGGTGGGGGAGGGAGCTGACTGAGGCTGAGGATTGCTGACGGTCTCTGTCTGGTCGAGCACAGCAGCTTCGGCCCTGGTGGCAGCCATTACCTTTTGGTAGGCTTTGAGGTGGGGTAGCATCTCCTGAGAGTAGGGGATAGTGCGCTGCAAAGAGTCGACAGTGATGATGATATTGCCCTGGCGGTCACCGGTACGGTTTTGGCCCACCGAGAGATGGATGATGCCCTTGTGGAGATAGTAGGTGATGAAGTCGGGACAACTGACATGGATGAAGCAACCATCTGTGCCGATGCGAATGTCGCGGTCTTCGCCCTCGGGGCGGAAGACGAGAGGTTTGTCGTCGACCTCCACATACTTAGCCACACCACCCTGGATGACACAGATTGCGCACTGCAGACTGCCGCTGCGCAATACGAGGGAGTCCTGACGAGTGCGGCGTGTGCGGTTCTCGCTGAGCTGATAGCGCAGCGTGGTGTCGTTGGGCTGGCTCACCTGCATCCACTGGGGGCGGTAGGCCACCTCCCACTTGCCGTCACTGCTGACAAGGAGCGAGTCGGTGGTCTGTGGGCGATCGCAGCGTATGGTGTCAGCCTGAGGTGTGATATGTGTGGCACGCTGGCAACCCGTGGCAGTAAGAGCCACCACGAATATTGCCAGCGTTGCGTATACGGTATTGCGAAACATACAAGAAGGAGATTTTACTGACGTGTGAGGTGGAATGAATAGCTGGTGCCCTTGTGGAGGTTGTAGAAGGTACCACTGTAGGTATTGCCACGGAGGCGACCTTCAAACATACCTGTCTGCTCGCCATACCGGTTCTCCTCTACGAGAGTGAGATTGTTGTCCGAAGAATAGACGCAGGTGAGCCAAAACACATTCTTGCTGCCATACTTGTCGTAGTAGTAGTAAAAGTCACCGGTGTTGTTGTTGATGACCATATGTACCTTGTACTTGCCACCGATGGCGCCCTTCCACACCTCCTTACCGGTATAGACAGGAGCTGCAGCCTCCTCCTTCTTCTCAGAGAGCTGCGACATGGCGGGAGCTGGCTTGGTCTTGGGCTCCTCGACTACTGCAGGGATAGCAGTGTCTTTCTTCTCAGCAGCAGTGGTATCCTTTACCTCTACTGCTTCGGTGGCAGGCTGCTCGGGCTGCTTGTCTTTGTTGCCAATGTAGAAACCTACACCCGCACCGAGGAGCACCACGGCTACAACAGCCAGGATAACGAGTAGCTGATTGCCCTTGCGGGGTGCAGGAGCAGAACCTGCAGGTGAAACTCTTGATGCGTTGCCCACAGGGGCGCCACAATGAGGACATGTGGGGGCCTGCTCAGAGATTAGCTTGCCACACTCAGGACAGTTGATAAGTGCCATAATGT
This sequence comes from uncultured Prevotellaceae bacterium, assembly GCA_945788095.1. Classification (GTDB taxonomy): domain Bacteria; phylum Bacteroidota; class Bacteroidia; order Bacteroidales; family Bacteroidaceae; genus Physcousia. Next base: position 16,088 of record CALZKW010000023.1, read on the forward strand.
TTAATAATGTATGTTTTGCGGTTCGTCTGGCTTTGCGGGGGGCATGCTACGAGGACTCATCTGCCCCATGCCCCCACAAGAAACAACAACGAACTATTGATTTTATAGGATTACGTTTGTTTTCTCACCCACAAATATACACCAAGTATACGAAAGAAATGTGAGGCGACGTAGACAAATACGGCACTTGGGTACTTTATATCATAAAATTATTTGTATATATCCGAATTAAGTATTTATTTTGCAGACTGAAATATAATGTACTGATAGAATATGAAAAAAATCAGATTCCTCTTTGCTGCCCTCCTGGCACTCTCGTGTGGCTCAGTCAATGCACAGTCTCTCAAGCTCTACAAGTTCGTAGACAATGCCAAAGGCAAGAAGGAGCCCTATGCCACCACCCGTACAGTCAAGACATACCCCATAGGCTATACCTACCGCGAGGGCGACCAGAACCCCTCGCTCAGCTTTACCCCTGTGGGTAAGAAGTGGTACTACGTGCGCGAAGTGACAAACGGCGACACACTCAACACCTATGTGCGCAAGAGCAACGTGGTCATCTCTGACTACCGCACCGCCGACCTGCCCATGACACTGGCAGGACGCAAGTTCTTCGGCGATGGTGCCACCATTCGCATCCTGCCATTCAAGAAGGGCAACAAGCGCGTCAGTGGAGACAGCGACTTCAAGTACATCATGGAGATCAACCTTGGATACTACTCGTACACCTATCCCCTCTACACCATAGGCAACAATTTCCGCACCGACGTCATCGGAGCCAAGATACTCAAGGCCAACGACAACTACGGCAGCATTATCGACCGCAAGGGCAACCTGAAGTGTGATGTAGATGTGGAGGTCAACAAGGACATGCCCACCATCATCTACCTGCCCGACAATCAGGCCATCTATTACAACGGCAAATTCCTGCGCATGCAGAAATAAACCACACCCCAACACCCCCATACCACACCGTCAGCCACGAATTAGATACCCTCAGGACCAGATCCATCACGGGACTATTCGTGGCAGATTGTTGTAATAACCAGCCATCCACAATGAACCACAATATCGAAGACATCAAAAAGCGATACAGCATCGTGGGCCACAATGAAGGCTTGCTCAAGGCTCTGCGTATGGCACTGATGGTAGCCCCAGCTGACCTATCCGTGCTCATACAGGGCGAGAGCGGTACGGGCAAGGAGGTGCTGCCACGCATCATACACGACTTCTCGGCACGCAAGGCCAAAAACTACCTGGCTATCAACTGCGGTTCGATACCCGAGGGCACTATCGACAGCGAACTCTTCGGACACGAGAAGGGAGCCTTCACCGACGCCATGAGCGACCACGCGGGCTACTTTGAGGCTGCCGACGGAGGCACACTCTTCCTCGACGAGGTGGGTGAACTACCCCTGTCCACACAGGCCCGATTGCTGCGTGTGCTCGAGACGGGTGAATACCTTCGAGTGGGAGGCAACCAGCCACGCACCACCAACGTGCGCGTTGTGGCAGCCACCAACGTCAATATGCAGCAGGCCATACGCGACGGACGATTCCGCGCCGACCTCTACTACCGACTCTGCGGCGTGACCATACCACTACCACCATTGCGCGAGCGAGGAGAAGACGTGCTCAAGCTCTTCCGACACTTTAGCATACAGGCCGCAAGAGCCTACCACACAGCCGAATCGCTGCGACTCGCACCCGATGCAGAGCGCATCATGATGGCCTACCCATGGCCCGGCAACATACGCCAGCTGCGCAACATAGCCGACCAGCTCACCGTGCTCTGCCAGGGCAGTACACTCATCACTGCACAGGTGCTCGAGCAGTATGGCATATCAGCTAACTCGACCGACATCGTGGGCCCCATAGGCACGGGCAAGACCACCGATGAGATGACAGGCAGAATAGAGTTCTTGGAGAAACTCGTGGGACAGTTATTCAATCAGGTGCAAGCCCTCAATGAGGTAGTCAAAGGCTCCTCGCTCAAGGACAATACCTTCAGCCCCGATGCCTCACACCTACTCGCTGCCACACCCGCCACACCTATGGCTCATCCGCATGTCACCTTCCCCCCCTCGGACCACAGCATCGACAGCGTCATCATATCGCAGCCTCACACATACCATGAGGAGAAGGAGCAGCCCAACCCCATGGAGTACGTAGAAGAGATAAAGGATGACAACGAACTCAACCTCGAGCAACTCGAGCGCGCCACCATCGAAAAGGCACTGCGCAAATACCGCAACCGCCGCAACAAGGCAGCCGAGGCTCTCGGCATCAGCCAGCGCACACTCTACAGAAAGATAGAACAATACAATATCAAAGACTAATCAACCTACACAGATGACTCTGGCCCCCAAGCATAAAGCCACACACGGCATCATCGCAGCCCTCTGTCTACTGCTCACCGCATGCACCGTGAGTTACAAATTCAATGGCGCTAGCATCGACTATCTGACAACCAAGACCATACAGATCGACAACTTCCCCATACGAAGCGCCTATGTGTGGGCACCAATGCAGAGCATATTCCAAAACAAACTGACCGACATCTTCGCCTCGCAGACCAAACTGCGACAAGTGAAGAAGAACGGCGACCTGCAGCTCGCTGGCGAAATCATCGGATTCGACCAGTACAACAAGGGCATCAGCAGCGATGGATACAGTTCGCAGGTGCAGCTCAAGATGACTGTCAACGTGAGATTTATCAACAACAAGAAGCACGAGGAGGACTTCGAACGACAGTTCTCTGCCACCACCGAATACGATGCCACTCAGCAGCTCATCGACGTGCAAGAGGAACTCGTGACTCAGATGTGTAAAGACATCACCGACCAGATATTCAATGCCACCGTAGCTAATTGGTAAACAGACATGCAACACCTCAGCGAATACATCAACCGCAAGGGTCCGCTCGACGCAGCCTCGATGACACACCTGCGCACTCTCGTGGAGCGTTATCCCTACTATCACGCGGCACGCATCATATACCTTAGGGCCTTACACGCCGCCCACGATGCGCAGTTCAGCAAGGAATTGCGTCTGGCTGCCATATCAGTGCCCTCACGCAAGACGCTCTACGACCTCATTGAGGGCGACAACCTCAAACCCCAAGGCAAGGCAGCTAAGGCTAAGCCACAGTCGCTGGCAGACAAGAATAGCGCCGAGGAAACACCCGACCGCACCGGTTCGCTCATCGATGGATTCCTCAGTCAGATACCCGAAGAGAAGCCCACCAAACGCCCACGCATCGTCGACGTTCACACCAACTATCTCGACTATATGATGAGCCTCGAGATGGACAAGCTCGATACACCCGAGGACAACCAGAGCCCAGCCGTGGAGATACCATCCATGCGAAGCCAGGCCCTCATCGACGACTATCTCTCGGCTGGCATCGATGGCAAAATCAAACTCGAAGAACGAAGCGACGAGGAAATGGAGAAGCCACGCCTGGGTGACGAAAACGACACACAGGGAGGCGTTTGCACAGAGACATTGGCCCGAATTTACATAAAACAAGGCAAATATGACAAGGCAATCGAAATTATAAGCCGACTTTCCTTGAAATATCCAAAAAAAAATCGTTACTTTGCAGACCAAATACGTTTCCTTGAGAAATTGGTATTGAACAACAAGAATAAATAATCAAATAAAAAATAACAAAAGAGATGTACACAACTATTGTAATCGTAGTAGTTTTGGCTGCCATCCTCATGTGCCTGATCGTACTGATCCAGGAGTCTAAGGGAGGCGGTTTGGCAAGTTCAGTAGCAGACGCCAACTCCATGATGGGCGTACGCAAGACCACCGACTTCATAGAGAAGGCCACTTGGACACTCGCCGCTGTCATGATTGTGCTCAGCGTACTGAGCGTAGCTTTCATCCCCGATTCGAATGCCGGCAAGTCGGTACTCCAGAACCAGGCTACCGAGCAGCAGGCCACCAACCCCAACAACCTCCCCGCCATTCCTCAGTCTAACCAGACTGCAGCTCCCGCAGAGGAGAAGGCAGAGGCTACCGAGGCTACCGCTGAGGCTGAGGCTCCCGCCACTGAGGCACCCGCAGACTCTACCAAGTAAGAGCTACTACACAGACTAACACACCACACAAAAGGCGCAATCTCACACCCGAGTTTGCGCCTTTGTTTCGTTTGAGGAGCGACAGTGGAGCAGGGAGGAGAGCAACTCCTATATACCCCTTAGCATCTACGATCCTTTTGATCTATTAAATCCAATTTTTCCGTCCCTTATCTATGTTAACCTATTGACCGATGACCAGCAGACGTCTCATAAGGTTCACGATCGAAATACCGCCGGATGTAAGAGGCATTAGCCGCGAACACTCTACATCATTTGGCAATATCTCCATAGCATAAATTGTGGTTCATCCAACATTTCGAGTGATAGAATAAGATAAATGGCATAAAACGAAGAAAACCGCTGAACATTCAGTATCTTTGAATAAGCACAAACAAACTAAAGAGGTCTTCGTGTGACCGAAGGTCATTTGAAGACCGAGTTGTACGGTAGCGAGCAGGTACACATATATATATGGTTCTTCCGCTTTTCCCGTTGGTCGGATAGGGAGATAAAGCCAAGGTAGC
>CALZKW010000024.1 GCA_945788095.1 uncultured Prevotellaceae bacterium
CGCTACCTTTTTGACCTCTGTGTCATCTTATGAGGGCGGTTGCGGATTTGAGGTCCACTTTTTTTTGTTGTTATCCCTGAATGTGCTACATTTGCACCACTAACCAATGCATTATGGACATGATGAAAGCACACAATGAGTTTATGCAGATAGCCATCGATGAGGCTCGCGAGGGCATACAGAGGGGCGACGGAGGTCCCTTTGGTACGTGTATCGTCAAGGACGGACGGGTGGTGGCGCGTGGGCACAACCATGTGTTGTCACATTGCGACGCTACGTGTCACGGCGAAATAGACGCCATCCGAAAGGCGGGCAAGGTGCTCGGCACCCACGACCTGAGTGGGTGCACGCTCTATACCACCGGCGAGCCCTGCCACATGTGCCTGTGCGCCTGTATGTGGGCCAATATCAGCAAGATATACTATGGCTGCACCATCGAGGATAATGGGCTTATCGGATTTCGCGACGACACCTTTGACCGTATCTTTGGTGGGCGCGACAAGTTGGGGTCGCTCATGGAGCAACTGGACCGCGATGCCTGTTTGGCCCTCTTTGAGGAATACCGCACTATGCAGCACGAGACGTATTAAAAGGGCTTCTATAAGGGCTTTTAAGGGTATAAAAGGGGAGTTAAAGGGCTGGAAAAGGACGTCACGCTTGTTAACACCAACTAAGCATTCATCCCTTTCGTGCCCTTTAAATCCCCTTTATTGCTCTTTTTTTGCCTTGGGGGGCATTTACTGCTGATTGTTTATGTCGTCGTCCTCCCAGTTGATGAGGAGTTTGGCTGCTATGACCTCTCCGTTTTGTAGGGTGCCGTGTACGGCGAGGTAGAGTGCATCACCTTTATCCACAGTCTCGAAGGTGCCCTCCTTGAATACGCATGATGGCCAGGGGTAGATGGTCTGCTCCATCTCCTGATTGTCGCCAATGATGGTGGCCTGGCAGAACTCGTGGTCTATCTGGTATACGAGGTCCAGATGTCTTGAGTCAATGCGCATGTAGAGGTTGCCCATGAGATTGTCCTCGGGTGTGGCGTTGTTCTGGTGCTGGTCTGCGAGGTTGAACTTCTTGCCAATCCAAGATCTGTCGAGGTCCATAACCATCGTGCCGAGGGTATCGCCCTGACTGTTGACGAGGCACATGTAGGGGTAGATGGTTGTCTCGTTGTTCCCCGAGAAGCGTGGCTTGAGGTTGGTGAGGGTTTCACCGCAGAAGTAAGCCTCGTTGGTGCCCAATTTGTCGAAATAGGCCTTAGAGTTGGCCTGCTCGCTGGGAGTGGGAGTTACTACTGGGTCGTCGTCTCCGCATGACACAAATGTGAATGCCAGCATGCAGAATGCTGCTGCCAAGAAGAATTTCATCTTTTGTGAGGACACGCGAATCGTGGCCTATTCGCCACCCTCCCTCCTGCGTATCACCTTGCACGGATTGCCGGCAGCCACACAGTCGGCGGGGATGTCGCGGGTCACCACGCTGCCGCTGCCAATGACGCTGCGTGCGCCGATGGTGACCCCCTTGAGCACGATGCAGTGTGCCCCGATGAAGGCCTCATCCTCGATGGTAATGGGGGCACTCTTCACCTCGCGGGCCAGGGTGGGGTCGCGGCGCTCCACGGCGTCGAGGTTGTGGGCATCATTGTCCATTATCATGCAGTCGCCTCCGATCAGCACGTGGCGGCCTATCTTGATGTGATTGGTGGCCCATATACACGGACTGCTCATGCCCGTGTGGTCGCCTATCTCGATGATGCCATTGCCTCGTGCACACAGGCAGGCATGCACATTGCGGCAAATGGGGTTGAAGCCTTCACCACTGGTGATGGTGACATGGTCGCCCAGTGTGATCTGTGCGTTGGGCTCGCGAAAGAGGTAGATGGAATTGATGATATTGCTGTGCTTGCCCACGGTGCATCCCGTGAGGCGTAGGCGCAGCGGATTCCATCTGCGGTAGAAGTGCATGCGAAGCACGGTGCCCACACGGGGCAGGCGGCTCAGGAAGGTGATTAAGGCGGACATGTTTGTTTTAGGTTTTGGGTTTTGGTTGGTAGGTTTTAGTTGGTAGGTGATAGCCCTAAAACCTCAAAACGGGCATGCCGTTCTCAAAAGTGATGGGCACCCAGAGGTGGCCGCTGTGGCTGAGGTGCTTGGGGTTCCATATATCGGCCATGAAGATGTGGGTGGGGTAGGGGCTGTCGCTGATCTCCAGACGCGCGGCCTCCACGGGCGAGAGGGTCAGGATGTAGGTGCCCTGACCGCCGAAAGTTTTGTCAGCACCATCGCCCCTGCAGGGATTGGGATGCTGCTTCCATGGTCCCCAGATGCTCTTTGCAGAGAAGAGGCGGGCTGCATTGGGTGCCCATCCCGTGCATCCACTGCATATCATCCAGTAGGTGCCGTTGTGGCGGAAGATGGTGGGCGCCTCGTTTTGTCCACCCGGTGCCACTCTCACATAGCGTCCGGTGAAGGACAGGAAGTCGGGTGTGAGTTCGTTGATATGGATGGTCAGGTTGTCCTCGCTGCTGGTGATGTGGTAGGCTGTGCCGTCCTGGTCGACATAGACGGTCATGTCGCGGCTCATCTGTCCTCCCTTGAGGTCGCGGGCCACGAACATGCCCTTCTTGATGGCGGTGCGCCACTCGGGTGTCCACCAGTCCTTGTAGTCGTCGGGGCGCTGCTCGAGTGCCTTCTTGATGTCCTTCTTTGTGAAGTCCTTGGGCCACTTGTCTGCATTGGGACGCAGAGCGCGGATGAAGCGGAAGGGGCCAGTGGGGGTGTCGCTCTCGGCAAAGCCCACCTGCGCGGCCTCGTAGCCTCGTCCCTTGAGTTCGAGATGGAAGAGCATGACGTACTTCCCGGTCTTGGGACAATACACCACCTTGGGGCGCTCCATGATACATCCGCGCTCGATGGGACTGCCAGCCTCCTCACTCACGCTCAGTGCCACGCCGCCATCCTGCCAGTGCTGCAGGTCGCGGCTGGTGTATACTGATACGCCCACCTCGGTGGTGAACCCCTGGTAGGGGCGGTTTTCGCCATACCAATAATAGAGACTGTCCACGCGTATGATGCATCCTCCGTGAGCATTGACCACCCCCTCAGCCGGTGGGGTAGGGATGGTCGACATCTGTGCCATAGCGCTGAGCGTACCCAGCAGAAGGGTAATAATAGCAATAATCTGTTTCATCTTCTTTACTTTCTATTGTCTTATGACTGAGGTCTGGGGCTATGGTCTAAAGTCGAAGGGACTGTTGGCCTCATGCCCTTTGACCTCAGACCGTAGATGTAGACCGTTGCCTATAAACAAACAACGTCTGCGCCGGGGTAGTAGTGATTGAGTATCTCAGTGTACTGATAACCCTTGGCTCCCATGACGGCAGCTCCTATCTGACACATGCCCACACCGTGGCCCCATCCTGCTCCGCGGATGACAAAGCGCTGGGGTATGCCCTCAGCATCGGGCTCCGTGGCATCCACCACGAAGGCCGATGAGTAGAGGTGGGTCTGGCTCAGGGTGCGGCGTATCTCGAGTTCCTTGCCGATGGTGAACGAGCGCTCTGTGCCCTCGATGCGAAGGCGTACGAGGTGGCCGCTCTGACTGCGCTCTACGGGCACAAGGGCCTTGATGGCTCCGAGGTCAGTGCCGAGACGCTCAGTGATGAGATCGTGGAGTTCTGTCTGGGAGTATTCCACTGTCCAACGGTAGAAGTCGGGTGTCTCCTGGTCGTAGTCGTTGAGCACCGAGGCCAGTATGAGGCGGTCTGTGGTGTTGCAGAAGCTCTTGGGATTGCTCCTTATCCATTCCTCAGCAGTCATGCCCGAGGGTGTGGTGTCCTCATCGTCGCGCACCAGAGTGAGGTAGGGCTTAGGTGTGTCTTCCCAACAGTTCTCAAAAGCATTGGTCATGCCGCCACAGCACTTGCCAAAGCGTGCATCACACAGTTCGCCCTCGCTTACCAATACCTGGCCGCGTGTCTGCTCGATAGCCTGGGCCACCTGGGGAGCCACGGCACGTGTCACGCCCTGATAGCGCTGACAGTGGTCGTCGGCACAGACATCAAATATGGTGTGCTCCTGCTGGTCGTGCCAGCGAATGAGTTCGGAGTCGGTGCGCTTAAACTGGAAGAAGCCAGTGCCCCCTCCCTGTCTGCGCTTCATAATCTGGGCGTAGAGCCAGCTGCGGCTGATGACGGCTGATGCCTTGAGGAACTCGAGACTTGCCGTGGCCTTCATCTCGCTGCTGATGACGCTCTTGAGGTAGTCCTCCACGTCGATGACGTTGATGGCCACTATCTTGTCCTCATCCACCACGAGGCGAAGCTGCCCCTGGAAGGTCTGCGTCTCGAGGCGCTGCCAGTGGAACTTGATGCCTATCATCACATTCTCGAGCGAGAAGGTGGCCTCAGCAGACTGTGGGCGGAAGGTGAGGTCGCGGTAGAGCTGTCCTCGCCACTTGATGCATCCATCCTCAAGACTTACCTCCTGCTCTCCCTCCACCACTTCGCCCTTGGCCTTGAAGGGTGCGTTGAGTGAGAAGCGCAGACTGGTGGCTGATAGTATGCCCACCGTAGTCTCTGCAGGCAGACTGTGGAGAGGGTTATTGGTGTCGTCGTTGTGCTCGGTGGTGGTGCTGTCAGCCTTCTCGCTGATGCGGGCTATGACGGGGCTCAGTTCGTCCTCGGTCATGGTCACCTCCTGCAGGATAGAGGCTGCCATCTCGGGTGTGAGTCGGCTGAAGTCCTCCTCGCGGGGAGTGATGAGCAGTCCGCCCATATCGAGGGCACCCGGGCTGATGAGCAGTTGGTCGGGGCCCTGTGCTGTGTAGCAGTCGGGGCGGTGCTTCTTGCGGGGGAATACGAGTGTGATGAGTTCGTCGGGGCGTCCACCCGTGCCGGTCTGGTGCCAGCAGATGATGTTCATGCGAGGTTCTATCTCCCCCTCCATCACGGGCAGTGCCTTGTAGAGGCGCTGACAGAGCACGCTGTCTGGCTCGGTGGGCATACTGCGGATGACGAACACGGGGCATGCCCATGAGCGGAGCAGATACAGGCCGCATCCTTGCTTGTTGCCAGCCTCCTCTACCTCGGCCTCCTGGGCTCCGGTGAGGGGGTAGAGCTTGGTCATGCTGCCTTCATATTCCTTCCAGTCGCGCTCCAGGGGCATGATACCGCGTCGTCCTGCCTGCAGATGGCAGTGGTCAGGGCATGAGGCGCCACAGAGGGGACCATTATAGAAGATGATATGCTCGGGCATGTTCCAGGCCAGGCGTCGCATCACACCAAAGTGAGCCCATATACTCTGAGGTTGGTGGCGGCGTGTGGGGATGGTCAGATGGCCCGGCAGGATGGGGAAGGGGTTGACCAGTATCTGGTAGTGCTTCTCTGTGGGCAGTTCGTGCTGCTCCTTGGGGCGGTTGTGGTTGCACAGGAAGCATGGGCGCTCACTGATGGTCTTCTGGTCTATCTTGGCTCCGGTGCTCACCATGCGGGCTGGGTTCCACTGAGCGGCCATGGTGATGTCGCCCTCGCTCAGGGTGCGTGTCTGCACCTTGTCGAGGTCGGCATAGCGCTGTGCTGCCTCAGGCCATCCCTTGAGTTCGCTTTGATGGAAGGCATCCACCTCTTCGGGTGTCACCTGATGCTGGCGCAGACGGCACAGTTGCTGGCGTGCCATGACCTCGAGGGTGCGCAGGTGGTCCTTGTAGGTGTTGTTGCGATTGATCTGCTCGGGATTGAGCGCTGCATCGCTATTGCCCTCCCAGCGGCGGCAGAGATAAAGCTCGTCGTAGATGCGTGCTATGCGATACTTGCGGCTTATCATGAGGCCCAGGGCATAGTCTTCGCCATAGCTGGTGTTGGGTATCTGTATCTGTTTGAGCACGGGCACATAGAAGGCGCGTGGTGCTCCCAGACCATTGATGCGCAGCGCATTGTTGCGACCGTTGGCCTCTGTCCACTCCTTGTGGTCGATGAGTCCTGGGGGCAGTGTTTCGAGACGGAAGTTACACATGCGGTACGAACCGATGACCATGGCTGCCTTCTCCTTGTGGAAGGTGTCTACAATGTGTTGCAGGGTGTAGGGTGATGAGTAGAGGTCGTCCGAGTCGAGCTGTACGGCAAACTGTCCGCAGCGTGGGTCGTGGATGGCCAGATTCCAGCATCCGCCGATGCCCAGGTCGTCGCGCTCGGGTATGATGTGCACCACGTGGCTGTCCTCCAGGGCCAGGCGGTTCATGATGTCTGTGGTGCCGTCCGTGCTGCCATTGTTGATGACAATGACATTGAATGGGAATGTGCACTCCTGGCTCATGGCGCTGCGTACAGCATCCTCGATGGTACGCTCACGGTTGCGCACAGGAATGATGACCGATGCCAGCACCTGTCCCTCTGCGAGGGTGGTGTCCTCAAACTTGATGTCGTCGGTCTCTCCCGCAGCGAGGTAGGCCCCAATCTGACGCAGGTGGCGCGTGGCAGCACGCTCCATCTCTATCTGGCGGTTGCGGTTGCGGGGATCCACGTAGTCAAACTGCTTCTCGCCGCTCTTTCGGGTGTCTTCTTCCACCTCGGTGTAGAGATACTCGTCGGCATGCACAGGCAACTGTATGCGGCTCAGGAAGAGGCGCAGGTCGTAGAGTCCGGCATGCTGATAGAGGTGCAGGCTGTCCTGTTCGAAGTACCGCTTCAGGGCCTCGGTGCGTATCAGCAGCAGGCTGCCCATGGAGAAGTCGTCGCGCACAGAGCCCAGCTGATAGTCGATGAGGGGCATGCGCTGGCGTGTGCCGTCAGGCAGTAGGGTGTAGTGGTCGGCATATACCAGTGTAGCGCCGCTGTCGCGTGCTATGGTCGTGAGGCGGTGGAGGGCCTGGTAGCCCAACTGCAAGGGCCATGTCTTGGTGTAGATAAGGGTGAATTCAGACTCTGCCTTGTCCGCTATTTCGCGCAAGGCACGGGTGCTGAATGGAGCCTCTGTGAGGCGGTAGATGTTGTTCACACTGCTGTCTGCCACAAGCTGCTGCTCGGTCTGCAGTATCTGTTGTTCGCTCTCAAAGGGGATGAAGCAATCTATCATTACTTTGGGTTTTAGGTTGTAGGTTTTGGGTTGAAGGGGGGCTGACTACGGCCGCAGTCCGTTGTCTGTTGTCCGGAGTCCGTAGTCTTAAAACAACCGCTTTTCAGGGCAAAGTTAATCATTAATTATTAAAAAAGCGGGTGAGTGGGGGAAATTACTGAAAATAATAGTTACCTTTGCGCCAACCTTAAGACTTAATGATACGATGAAAAACTATTTAGCAGTAGACCTTGGTGCCTCCAGCGGCCGAACGGTGTTGGCACAATATGATGGCAAGCGGGTAGACCTTCAGGTGTGGACACGCTTTGAGAATCCACAGCTGCCCATGACAGGCCATCTCTTCTGGAATCTTCCCCATTTATATAATGAGATACTACGTGCTCTGCGTAAGCTCAAGAGTGAGCGCATCAGTGTGGACAGCATTGGCATCGACACCTGGGGCGTCGATGTGGCCTTCTTTGGCAAGGCGGGCCAGCTCAACTCTCTGCCTCTCTGCTATCGCGATAGCGTGACAGACGGGGCCGTGGACCACTTCACACGTCAGCACATCAATGCCGATGCCCTCTATGAGCGCACCGGCATACAGTTTATGAATTTCAATACCCTCTTCCAGCTCGATGCCATGAGGCGCAATCACTTTGGCGTGATGAAGAGCCCCGACACCATCCTCTTCATGCCAGATGCCCTCATCTATCTGCTTACGGGGGAGCGCATCTGTGAGTACACCATTGCCAGCACCAGCCAGATGCTCAATCCCAAGACGGGCGACCTCGACGAGAAACTGCTCAAGATGGTGCATCTCACCCGCAAGAACTTTGGCACTCTGACTCTGCCCGGCACAGTGGTCGGTACACTGACTCCGCAGATACAGGAGGCCACAGGCGTGGGCCCCATACCCGTGGTGGCCGTGGCTGGTCACGACACAGCCTCTGCCGTGGTGAGTGTGCCTGCCGAGGACCCCAACTATGCCTACCTCAGTTGTGGCACATGGAGCCTGCTGGGCATCGAGAGCCCCACTCCTATTATAAACAAAGAGAGCCGATGCCATAACTTTACCAATGAGGGTGGCGTAGAGGGCACCACCCGCTTCCTCAAGAATATCTCTGGTCTGTATCTCCTGGAGCGTTGCCGTGAGGAGTTTGAGAATGTGCCCAGTGATGTCAACGAACTCAATGCTCTGTGCGAGACCACGGAGTTCGCCAGCACCATAGACCCCGACCATCCCATGTTTGCACATCCCCTGAGCATGACCAAGGCCATCACCGAATACTGTCGCAATACGGATCAGCCCGAGCCCCAGACACCTGCCGACTATGTGCGCTGCATCTTCCGCTCTCTGGCTTTGCGCTACAAGGACGTCATCGACCACCTGCGCCATCTTTCTGATGTCGACATACAGCGTCTGCACGTCATCGGTGGCGGCAGCAGCAACAAGCACCTGATGCAGATGACTGCCGACATCACCGGTCTGCCCGTTATTGCTGGCCCCCAGGAGGGTACAGCCCTTGGCAATGTACTCCTCCAGCTCCGTGCTGCAGGCGAGGTGGGCAGTCTGGCAGAGATGCGTGCCGTAAGTGCTGCCAGCGTGGACACCATCACGTATATGCCAGAGAGGTTGCCTCGCTCTTGAGGTTTTAGGCTTTAGGTCGCTTCGCTTTAGAGGTTTAAGGACCTACCACCTAAAACCTATATCTAATAATCTAAAAATAACCAAATATGAACACACAACACATCCATCAGGCCTATGCCATAGCCCGTGAGCGCTATGCTGACATAGGCGTCGACACCGAGCAAGTAATTAATCAGCTTCAGCACTTCCACCTCTCGCTCCATTGTTGGCAGGCCGACGATGTCAAGGGCTTCGAGGTACAGGCCGGTGCCATGAGTGGCGGCATACAGAGCACTGGCGATTTTCCTGGTGCGGCACGCAATATCGACGAACTGCGTCAGGACATCCTTATGGCCAAGAGTCTTATCCCCGGACAGCACCGCCTCAATCTCCATGAGATATACGGTGACTTCAAGGGTAAGGTGGTCGACCGCGACGAGGTCACCGTGGAGTACTTCCAAAGCTGGATAGACTGGGCACGTGAGCACGACACCAAACTCGACTTCAATTCCAGCAGTTTTTCTCATCCCAAGAGCGGCAGTCTCTCGTTGGCCAATCCCGATGAGGGCATACGCAGCTTCTGGGTGGAGCATACCAAGCGTTGCCGCGACATCGCCAATGCTATGGGTGAGGCCCAGGGTGATCCCTGCATCATGAATCTCTGGGTGCACGATGGCTGCAAGGACGTGAGCGTCAACCATGCCCTCTATCGCAACACCCTCAAGCGTTCGCTCGACGAGATATTTGCCACCCCTCAGCCCATGATGAAGGACTGCATCGAGGGCAAGGTCTTCGGTATTGGCCTCGAGAGTTTCACCGTGGGCAGCCATGATTTCTACACTGCCTATGCGGCACAGAACGACAAGATACTGACCATCGACACCGGTCACTATCATCCCACCGAGAGTCCTGCCGACAAGGTGAGTGCTGTGCTGCCCTTTGTCAAGGAACTGATGCTCCACGTGAGCCGCCCTGTGCGTTGGGATAGCGACCACGTCACCATCATGGACGATCCCACACAGGAACTCTTCAGCGAAATCGTGCGTGCAGATGCCCTCGGTCGTGTACACTATGGACTCGACTTCTTCGATGGCAGCATTAATCGCATCGGAGCCTATGTCATCGGTTCGCGTGCTGCCCAGAAGTGTATGCTCCGCGCTCTGCTCGAACCTCGCGAAGCCATCTCTCACCTCGAACTGGCTGGTGACGGCTATAAAGTACTCGCCATACTGGAGGAGCAGAAGGCCATGCCTTGGCAGGCCGTCTACGACGAGTTCTGTCTGCGCAACGATGTCCCCGTAGGTTCCGAGTTCATCAGTGAGATAGACAACTATGTGGCAGAGGTGATCAGTAAGAGGTAAGGTCGCTTCGCTTTTTGGGGTTTTAGGTTGTTATGCTTTAGTTGTTTTAGATGCTAACAACTCAAAAACTACAACCTAAAACCTATAACCTACAACCGATAATAATGAAACATTCCTCCCTCAAAAGCACCCTCGCGGTGTCTCTCACCAACTACCTCGATGCCGGAGCGATTGTGGCCGGAGCCAGCGGACTGAGTCTCTGGCAAGGCTACCTTGGTCTCTCAGAGATGCATCTGGGGTGGCTCAATTTCATCAGTGCTAATTGCCTGGGTGCTGCCATAGGTGCCATCATCGGCGGTTTCCTGGCCGATAAGTATGGCCGTAAGTTCATCTACACCTACAACCTGCTGGTCTATATGCTCGGCGTCTTGTGTGTAGTCTTTTCCGTCAATTTCCCCATGCTCCTGATGGGTTTCCTCATCACCGGCATCTCGGTGGGCATCGGTGTGCCTGCCTCGTGGACCTATATCTCTGAGAGTTCGGAGGTCAACAACCGTGGCCGCAATATCTGCATTTCACAGATGTCGTGGGGCTTCGGTCCGATGATTATCCTCCTGCTCGGCATGCTCTTTGCTCCCGGTGGTTACCTCTTTAGTTGGGTGGAGAGCCTCAGCGCCCTTGTCCTTGGGGCTGGAGCAGATCAAAGTGCTGTCAATGTCTTCAGTTCACGCATTGTCTTCCTCTCGCTCTTTGTCGTAGCCTTTGTGGCATGGCGCTTGCAGAGCGGTCTGGAGGAGAGCCGTGAGTGGGAGGCCAACAGAAAGGCTGCCCGTGAGCGCGGCGAACAGACGGGTATCATCCATTCGTTCCGCGTCTTGTTCTCCAACCGTGTGGCGGTTCGTACCTGCATCTTCCTTGCCAGTATCTACCTGACATGGAACCTCGTGGCCAGCGTCATGGGCTTCTTTGCCCCCCACATCTGCGAGACGGCAGGTGGTGTCACCAACGAACAGTCTAATTGGATGAACTGCCTGCAGTGGGCTGTGGTGGTGGGTGTCACCTTCCTGGTGTCGCGCATCATCGACCGTGTCAACCATCGTCCGCTCTACATCTTTGGCCTTTTGGCTGCCATCATGGCCTGGGCCCTCGTGGTGAGCATCGGTGTGACGGGGCCAGCCACCCTGTGGGCCTTCGTGCTTCTCTGGGGCCTCAATGGCGGCGTTTCTGTGCAAATTTTCTATGCTCTCTGGGGCACCGAACTCTTCCCCGCGCGTTTCCGTGCTGGAGCCCAGGGCCTGATGTTCTTCGTGGTCCGCGGTCTCTCGGCGGTGTGGGGCCTTGCTTTTACCTACATCTACGGTGAGCAGGGCGAGGGTTTCACTCAGGCAGCGTACTGCATGATAGCCTTGCTGCTCATCTCCCTCATTGTAGGCGTCGTGGGATGTCCCAACACCCGTGGCAAGTCGCTCGAAGAGATTACCAAAGAGCGCTATTCATAGCCCCCCATTGTGCGAGGCGATTCATCGCCTCGTCCCCTTACAATCTAAAACCTACAACCTCAAATATGGAAACAATACTCAACGGACGTGATGGCTTACGGGCTGTAATAGACCAGATAGCCGAAGTGACTGGATACCTGTGGCAGAAGGGATGGGCCGAGCGCAATGGCGGCAACATCACCGTCAATGTCACAGAGTGGATGGACGATGAGTGCAAGGCCATGCCTGCCATAGCACCCGTCAAACAAATCGGACTGACACTGCCCCATCTCAAGGGTTCCTATTTCTACTGCAAGGGCACGGGTAAACGTATGCGCGATCTGGCCAAGGCCCCCATGGATAATGGCAGCATCATACGCATTTGCGACGACTGTGCCAGCTATGAGATTATAGCAGACCATCCCGTGGCACCCACCAGTGAGATACCCACCCACCTGGCCCTCCAAAACTATCTGCTCGAGACGGGTAGCACCTATAAGGCTACGCTGCATACCCATCCCATCGAATTGGTGGCTATGAGTCACATACGCCGCTTCCTCAAGGGCGATGAGATGACCCGTGTGCTCTGGTCCATGATACCCGAGACCCTCGCCTTTGCCCCCCTTGGCATCGGCATTGTGCCCTATGCTATGCCCTCGGGACTGCAACTTGCTGAACTCACCCTCGAGCAGATCAAGACCCACGACGTGGTGCTCTGGGAGAAGCATGGCACCGTGGCCGTAGGTACCGACATCATGGACGCCTTCGACCAGACCGACGTGCTCTGCAAGGCTGCCAATATCTATATGTGTGCCCGTAATATGGGCAGCGAGCCCGATGGCATGACGGACGAACAGATGAAGGAGATACAGGACGTCTTCAATCTCCCCAAGACGCGTCCTTGCTGATCTTTTTGGTCGCTTCGCTTTTTGGAGGGAATTAGTCTAATAAGTCCAATAAGCCCAATTAGTCTAATAAGCCATTAGTTTTTATAATCGAAAATATGAAACGATTTGCTTTCAAAATGTTCCTCAAGCCTGGATGCGAGGAGGAATACGAGCGACGCCACGCAGCCCTGTGGCCCGAACTGCGCCAGCAGATCAAGGATGCCGGCGTGAGCAACTATAGCATTTATTGGGACCGCGACACCAATATTCTCTTTGGCTACCAGGAGGTGGAGGAGGGAGCGGCCAATACCCAGGATGTCTCACAGGCAGACGAGGTCACCCTCCGATGGTGGGACATGATGAAGGATATCATGGAAACCAATCCCGACAACAGTCCCGTCACCATCCCCATTCGCGAGGTCTTCCATCTCGACTGAACAATACAAAAGTTGGAGCTAAGGAGATAGCATCCAACTTTTTTTTGTACCTTTGCCCACCTAATATTATTATATCTGGTTTCGCAAAGGCTTGTTTGGTTATAAGGTTGTGAGGATAATTTTCGAACAACAGAAAGAACGTAAAAATAATTTTCTTGTTTGTTCCGTTGTTAATACCTCAAAAGCAAAGCGACCTAAAACCTAAAACCTCAAAAGCAAAGCGACCTAAACCCAAAAAGCAATGGAAGCATTATTAGGCAAGACACTTGACGAACTGAAGCTCGTGGCACGCGAAGCCGGACTGCCTGCCTTCGCTGCCAAGCAATTGGCACAGTGGATCTATGTGCACAAGGTACGCTCTATCGACGAGATGACCAATATCTCCAAGGCGGGGCGCGAGGCCTTGGCCCAGACCTACTGTATCGGATGCAGTGATCCCGTGGACTGTCAGCGCTCGGTGGATGGCACCATCAAGTATCTCTATCAGACGGCCGACGGTCACTACATCGAGACTGTCTATATCCCCGATGGCGACAGAGCCACGCTCTGTGTCAGCAGCCAGGTGGGATGCAGGATGGGATGCAAATTTTGCATGACGGGTCGTCAGGGATTCCATGGCAATCTCACCGCTACAGATATTCTCAACCAACTCTATTCGCTGCCCGAGCGCGATACGCTGACCAATGTCGTGTTTATGGGACAAGGCGAACCTCTCGACAATATCGACCATGTGCTTCGCGCCACAGAGCTTCTCACAGCCTCTTATGGTTATGCCTGGAGTCCTAAGCGTATCACAGTGAGCACCGTGGGTGTACGCAAGGGGTTGTTGCGCTTTCTCGAGGAGAGTGACTGCCACCTGGCTGTAAGTCTCCACAACCCCTTCCCCGAGCAGCGCCACAAAATGATGCCTGCCGAGAATGGCTATTCACTCACGGAGTTCATACCCCTTTTGCGTCGCCAGGACTGGACTCATCAGCGCCGTGTCTCATTCGAGTACATCGTATTTGGAGGACTCAATGATACTCCCGCCCATGCCCGCGAACTGGTTTCGCTGCTTGCCCCCTTTGAGTGCAGAGTCAATCTGATACGCTTCCACGACATCCCCGATACGGAGTTTCGCGGTGCTCCCGAGCAGACCATGACCTGGCTGCGCGACTATCTCACCCAGCATGGCGTCACCACCACCATCCGTGCCTCACGCGGCCAAGACATCTTCGCAGCCTGCGGTCTGCTCAGTACTGCCAAGCAGGAAGAAGAGGTCCAGTAGTCATTCAATAAACCCTATTAGTCCAATAAGTCCAATTGGTCCAATTAGTCTCATTAGCAATGAAAGCATTACAATCAGTCAAGAAATATCTTCGCAGAGCCTCTGCATGCTCTCTCGTGGCTCTGCTTTTTCCCCTCCTCCTCACCGCATGTAAGCAGGAGTTCTATTTCCCCATAGCCAGCGGTCGCCCCTACGAGGTGCTGGTGGTTATGGATAAGCAGGACTGGAACGCCCCTCACGGCAGAGCACTCCACAAGGTGCTCGATACCGATGTGCCCGGACTGCCTCAGTCCGAGCCCTCGTTCCACATCTCACAGTGCAACGAGGGCAGTTTTGACAATACCCTCAATCTCTTCCGCAACATCATCCTGGTCAAGATAGACAAGACGCTCTACACCAAGACCAAGATGAAGTTTACCCGCAACAAGTGGGCCATGAATCAGATAGTGCTCACCATACAGTCGCCCTCTAAGCAGGAGTTTGCTGATTTTTGCCAGCGCAACAGTCAGCAGTTGGTCGACTTCTTCACACGCACCGAGATGAACCGCCTCGTGGGCGAGCTTAAGGATAAGCACTCTGATGTAGTAGAGAAACTGGCCAAGGAACTCTTTGGCTGCACCATCTATGCCCCCTCAGAACTCAAGAGTTCGAAGCGCGGTCAGGACTTCTTCTGGACCTCCAACAACACGGCCAGTGGTATGGTCAATCTCTGCATGTACAGCTATCCCTACGAGGGTCCCGAGACCTTCACCAAGGAGTACGTGCTTGCCAAGCGTGACTCGGTGATGAAGGCCAACATTCCCGGATCAAAGCCCGGTATGTACATGAAGACGGATACGGCTTACACCTCAGTGCGCCCCATTTGGGTACACCAGGCCTATGCCATGGAGGCACGTGGTCTGTGGTATGTGGAGAACGATGGCATGGGCGGTCCCTTTGTCAGTCAGAGCCGTGTAGACACCATCAGCAAGCGAGTCATCGTGACCGAGGGGTTTGTCTATGCTCCCGAGAAGATGAAGCGCGGACTGATGCGCCGCATGGAGGGCTCTCTCTACTCTGTGCTCTTGCCTCAGGAGCAGGATGCTGAGATAGACACCGGTGTGGATGAGGAGAAGAGTGGCAACGAAAACCTCAAAGAAGGAATACAAACGAAAGAATAGATATGGAAAACGAACGTATTAGAGTGGGTATTACCCACGGTGATATCAACGGAGTAGGCTATGAAGTGATTATGAAGACCTTCTGCGAGCCTGCCATGCTCGAGATTTGCACTCCTATTATATATGGCAATCCCAAGGTGATGGCTTGTCACCGCAATGCATTGGAGATGAATCTTAGCTTCTCGGCCATACAGAGCGCTGAGGAGGCCCAGGACGATCGTCTCAATCTGGTGACTGTCAGCGATGAGGAGGTCAAGGTAGACTTCGGCCGTCCCACTCGTGAGGCTGGCCAGGCCGCTCTTGCTGCCATGGAGCAGGCCATCCACGACTACAAGGACGGACTGATCGACGTGCTGGTGACCGCGCCCATCAACAAGGCCACCATCCAGAGCGATGAGTTCAACTTCCCGGGCCATACCGAGTACATCCAGGCTTGTGTGGGTGATGGTGCCGAGGCCCTGATGGTGCTCATGAACGAGCGCATCAAGGTGGCTCTCGTAACCACCCACTTGCCCATAGCCCGTGTGGCAGAGGCGGTGAACGAGGAGGCCATCATCAGCAAGTTGCGCATCTTTCACGACAGTCTCAAGCGCGACTTCGGCATCTCCACACCCCGCATTGCCGTGCTGGCTCTCAATCCCCATGCCGGCGACCACGGTCTGCTCGGCAGCGAGGAGGACACCATCATCCGTCCTGCCCTTCAGAAGGCCAGCGAGGAGGGCATCCCCTGCTTTGGTCCCTATGCCGCTGACGGATTCTTCGGTTCGCGCAGCTACGAGCAGTATGATGGCGTGTTGGCGATGTACCACGACCAGGGTCTGACAGCCTTCAAGGCACTGGCTATGGACGAGGGTGTCAACTTCACTGCCGGTCTCCCCATTGTGCGCACCAGTCCCGATCATGGCACCGCCTACGACATTGCGGGCAAGGGAAAGGCCGATGAGGCCTCGATGCGTCAGGCTGTCTATACCGCTATCGATGTGTACCGCAACCGTCAGGTGTGGGACGAGTCGCATGCCAACCCCTTGGAGAAACTCTACCACGAGCGTCGCGAGGACGACCGTCGCGGTCCCTTCATGCCTCCACGTCGTGAGACGCCAGCCAATGAAAAAGATTGATTTCCGCAACATATTCCTGGCCATAGGTCTTGTGGCAGTCATCATTATGCTCTTCACCTTCGACATGTCTTATGCCGAGGTGTGGAGCAACGTCAAGCGAGCAGGGTATTGGTTCCCTGCTTGCGTCGTATTGTGGCTCTTCATCTACATGATGAACGCCCTTGGATGGCGTGCCATTATCAATGATGGTACGGTCAAGCCCCTCAGCTATCTGCGCGTCTTGCGCTACACCATCTCTGGTTTTGCGCTCAACAATGTCACCCCTGTTGGGCTCCTCGGAGGCGAACCCTACCGCATCATGGAGCTCACGCCTCTTGTCGGTGCCGCCAAGGCCACGAGCAGTGTGTTTCTCAACTCCATGATGCACATCTTCTCTCACTTCTGCTTTTGGGTCTTCAGCATCGTACTCTTTCTGGTGCTCTATGGCAGCAGCATGGGGTGGGGGATGGTGGCCTTTCTCTTGGCCTGTGCGCTCTTCTGTGGTCTGGGTGTCTATTTCTTCCTCTGTGGTTACCGCAATGGCCTGGCCATGCGTGCTCTGCGCTTCTTCTCACACTGGCCCTTCATGGGGCGACGTGTCAAGACCTTTGCAGAGAGTCATGAGGATACCATACGCAAGGTGGATGAGCAAATCTCTCAGCTCCATGGTGAGCGTCCCGGAGCCTTCTATTTCAGTCTCTCCATGGAATTCCTGGCCCGCATGTTGGGCTGCTTTGAGTTGCAGTTCATCTTGCTGATCCTCACCGACGACATCTCCTATTGGGATTGCGTCTTGATGCAGGCCTTTGCCTCCCTGTTGGCCAATCTCCTCTTTATCATCCCCATGCAGATGGGTACCCGCGAGGGAGGTTTGGCCATCGTCACAGAGGCTCTCCACATGAGCGGTGCCTACGGCGTATTGACCGGGCTCATCACCCGTCTGCGCGAACTCATCTGGATAGCCATCGGCCTGGCCCTCATCAAGGCTGGTAAGAAGTGAGTTTTCTGCAGAAGTTAAAAGGAAGTTATGGGGGAAGTTAAAAGGAAGTAATAGGGACGAATGTCTTGTTGCAGAACTTACTTGGCACGCCCCAAAGGGGTAGATATCTACCCCAGTCCCCCTATCCCCCCTAAACCATCCATCATTGGCCATCGACATCAGACCTCAGACTTTTGTCCATTAACTTCAAACCACCAATTTATGAACTACCTCCCCATCCTCTCTGCAGCCCTCTCGCGTGGAGGGCACTATGCGGATATATTCTTTGAGAACACCCTGGCCAATAGTCTTGTGCTGCAGGACGGCATTGTGTCACAGGCCAGTCAGACTGTCTCCTATGGTGCAGGTATACGCACCCTTGCAGGCGATCGTACGGGTTATGCCTACACCATGGACCTGAGTGAGCGCGAACTCCTCAAGGCGGCACATAGTGCGGCCTGCATCGCTGACGGAGGGGCCACTACCCAGCCCCTTGCTCTTTCGGCCACTGCTCCACTCACAGAGAACCGCTATCCCATCTTGCGTCCCTGGACGGAGATAGGCGTGGAGGCCACCAAGGACATGCTCATGGCCCTCGACGCCTTTGCACGAGGCCTCGATCCGCGTGTGGTCAAGGTGCGTGCTGCCATCAACAACCGCACCCAGGAGGTACGCTTTGCCAATTCGCTTGGCGAGACATTCCTGGATGTGCGCCCACGTGCCACCCTCATCGTCATCGTGGTCATGCAGGATGGCACGCAGACCGAGATGGGGTATGCCAGCGAGGCTGCATCAATGGGAGGCGAATTCCTCACCACCGAGCGTATCCAGCGTGTAGCGCGCGAGGCGGTGCACAGGGCCACCATCATGTTTGAGGCTGTGCAGCCCGAGGGTGGCGAGATGCCCGTAGTGATGGCTGCCGGAGCCAGCGGCATCCTGCTCCACGAGGCCATA
Source organism: uncultured Prevotellaceae bacterium (assembly GCA_945788095.1). Taxonomy (GTDB): domain Bacteria; phylum Bacteroidota; class Bacteroidia; order Bacteroidales; family Bacteroidaceae; genus Physcousia. The sequence goes on from CALZKW010000024.1 coordinate 18,237, forward strand.
GGTCATGCCTTTGAGGCCGACTTCAACCGCAAGCAGACCAGCATCTTTGCCGACAAACTTGGTCAGATGATCTGTTCGCCCGACATTACCATTGTGGATGACGGCACGCAGAAGGGTGATTCCGGAGCTCTCAACTTTGATGATGAGGGCATCCCGGGGCAGCGCACCGTGCTGGTCGATCGTGGCCGCCTCAACAGTTACATGCACGACCGTATCAGTGCCGCCCACTATGGCGTCAGTCCCACGGGCAATGGTCGTCGCGAGTCGTTCCGTCATGCCCCCGTGCCCCGTATGCGCAGCACCTATATGCTCGCCGGCGAGGCCACCGAGGATGACGTGATACGCAGCGTCAAGCGCGGCATCTATGCCTGCTCGTTCACCAACGGACAGGTACAGATCGGTGCCGGCGACTTCACCTTCTACATGAAGCAGGGCTACCTCATCGAGGATGGCCACCTCACCCGCCCTATACGCGACGTCAACATCATAGGCAATGGCCCCAAGGCCCTGGCCGACATCTCCATGGTGGCCAGCAATCTCATCGTCGACCCCTCGGGTGGCATGTGTGGCAAGGAGGGTCAGAGTGTGTCCGTCAGCCAGGGCCTCCCCACCGTGCTCGTCAATCGTCTCACGGTGGGTGGTGTATAGCGTCTACAGTATCTTTTATCTTAATCCCAGCATTCCTTATTTGCCGTGTTAGAAGAAATAGCCAAGAAAGGTAAGTCGTATGGATGCGACGACCTCAAGATTGTACTGATCGAAAACGAAGAGAACATCATATCTGTGCGCAACGGGCAGACCGAGAAGATACAGCACTCTGCCTCGCGCTCTCTGGCCATCGATATCTACATCGATGGGCGCAACGGTTTTGTGTATACCAGTCACCTCGACCCCGAGGCCATCGACCACCTGCTGCGCCAAGGCATCGAGTCTACCCGTCTGCTCACCCCCGACCCCTCACGCTCGCTGGCCACACCCTCGCGCTACTACCGGGGCGGGGCCCCCGATCTCGAGGTCTACGACCCTCAGCTGCAGACTGTCACACCCGAGCAGAAACTCACCCTGGCCCAGCGTTGCAACAGAGCACTCGCCGACCATGATTCGCGCATCATCTCCGTCGAGACCTCTTATTCGGACCATTCCCACAAGGCCACCTATTATATTACGAATGGCTTCACGGCCTCCGAGCAGAGCACCCGTGTCAACCTCTCCACCACCGTCACCATGGATGGTGTGGATGGTCAGCACCCTATGGATGGGTGGGGCGAGACGCGCATCCGCTATGCCGACATGCCCCTCGGAGGCATCTCTGAGCGCGCTCTCGAGCGCACTGTGCGCAAGATAGGCCAGCGTCCCACACAGAGTGGCCGCTACGACATGCTGGTGGAGTGGCCTGTGGCCGACCATCTGCTTGCACCCCTGCTTTCGGCCATGCAGGGAGCCGCCATACAGCAGCAGATGTCCTTCCTTGGTGATAAACTCGGTCAGCAGGTGGCCTCGCCGCTCCTGCATCTCGTTGACGATCCCCTCACCCCAGGCCGCCGTGGAGCCTCCTACTTCGACTTCGACGGTGTGGCCACAGAGCGCCGCATCCTCTTCGACCATGGTCGCCTCTCCACCCTGTTCATCGACGAGTCGTATGGCCGCAAACTCTCCATGGCCCCCACCACGCTTGGTGCCCACCACCTCGAACTTACCCCCGGGGCCCTCACCCTCGAGCAACTCATCGTGCAGAGCACACACACCATCCTCGTCACCGACTTCAACGGAGGCAACTGCGACCCCGCCACGGGCAATTTCTCGTATGGCATCGAGGGATTTCTCATCGAGGACGGCATCATCGTCCAGCCCATCAGCGGCATGAACATCACGGGCAACATGCTCCAGTTGTGGCAGAACCTCGTGGCAGTGAGCTCCGATTTCTGTCCTCACGAGGTAGATTTCATCCCCTCGCTCAAATACAGCAATGTGGAGTTTAGTGGCCTTTAATCCCCTCTTTTTGCCCCAAAAAACAAGAAAAATATATGTTTTGATGATTTTTCTTGCCGAAAAACTTGCATGGTAACGAAAAACGTCTTACCTTTGCATCGCTTTTGAAACGCAAGAGCCTTTCGCAAGAGAGTTTGGAGAGATGTCAGAGTGGTCGAATGTGCCGGTCTTGAAAACCGGTGTACCGCAAGGTACCGGGGGTTCGAATCCCTCTCTCTCCGCAAGAAAGCGTCCGATCAGAAATGGTTGGACGCTTTTTCGTTCTTCATACATCCTCAAATCCGCAACCGTCCTCATAAGATGACACAGAGGTCAAAAAGGTAGCGACACTGTGGCAAAAGAGGGTGCAACGCAGCAAAAATCGCCACAAAGACGCATAAAATCCCCTTACCCTACCATGCGACTTGAGGCAATACGCAAAATCACGACCATAAGTTGTCGGTGTCATC
>CALZKW010000025.1 GCA_945788095.1 uncultured Prevotellaceae bacterium
TGAATAAGTTGACACTTTTAACTTATCAGTATGAGACAAAACAAGAGGAGGGATGCTTACGAAAAGACTATCTCTTTTGGAGGAGTATCTTTCATCCACATTATTACCTTTGAGAAAGAAAAAGGACTCGCCAAGGGCAGTATTTCAAGGTCTTGTTGCAGGATTGCACCACGGTCGTTTGATGAAACGACCGTGACCGATGAGAGGATGGTACTATCGACGTTAGGAGGGTAGTACTACGATTGGGCATAGGGTAGTACTACGATTGGGCATAGGGTAGTACTATGATTGGGCATAGGGTAGTACTACGATTGGGCATAGGGTAGTACTACGATTGGGCATAGGGTAGTACTATGATTGGGCATAGGGTAGTACTACGATTGGGCATAGGGTAGTACTACGATTGGGCATAGGGTAGTACTATCGTCGTGTGGATGATAGTACTATCCTCTGCTATTAGATATTATTGGTGTCCGGGAAAAATTATAGGTTAACATATAACTCGCTGGTAATATGTTCCTATAGCCAATGCCCCTGAAGGGGGCTCCTAATATAGCGTAGGGGCTTGCCCCTACGTATTGGGGGCATCTTTTCCTTTCGCTCTGTAGGAGCGACCTAACTTAAATATTTTCATAACGTATTAGTTAGGAGGCCCTTACAGGGGCAAGAAATAAGTTGCCATGTAACGCCCCTACGCTATATTATTTGGCGCCTACAGCGCCCTCTTAGACTTGTACCGAATAGACTCTAATTAGAGAAACTTGAGTAAGGGAACTGTCCTAATGACCGATATGTGTTAAAGGATGGGACAAAACATCCCCCGCACACCTGGCTGAGCTGCAGTGTGCGGGGGTATGCTTATGAGACGATTTGTCCGTTTGTTCCGTTGTTGCCCACAATGGTGGTCATCCTGGGTACTATTCGCCGAACAGGTCGGAGAACATATCCAGCTGCTCCACCTTCTTCTTGGGGCGCTGCTGGGCCTTGGGGGTGCGCAGCACGGCTATCTGCTGGTTGGCATCGTCGAGCTGCGAACGGAGGGTCACGATGGTGGCCTCGAGTTCCTGGATGCGGGCCTGGAGCTGCTCCACGAGTTGGGTGTCCACCGTGGGCTGGGGCACCTGGCCCATGCTCAGACAGGGGTTCTTCCACTCAGGATTGATGTAGCGCAGGATACGCTTGTGGCCTCGGCGGTAGCTCTGATGCAGACGGGCACCCCTCTTCTGGAAGAAGGTGACGTCATTCTGCAGCATACGCTTGCTACATTTATACTCCTTGTTGACCGCCTTGAGACGGCGGTTGACATGGTCGAGCAGACTGCGGGTGCGGCCCGTCTCATTGTCCTTGGTCGCACTGTCCATGAAATACTCTGTGTCCTGATCGCGCAATGCCTCGTCGAGTATCTGCCAACGAAGGCGCATTAAGTCGTTTACTATCATAGAATGGTTTGCAGGTTTTAGGTCGGCTTTCAGCCTTTTGAGGGTTTTAGGTTGTAGGGGTAACAACGGAACAAGCAGAAATAATTATTCTGCCTATAAGGTAGTACCTTGGAGAGCGACATGCGGGGGCGTGTTGCGGATTTCTTTGCACCTATTACTATACTTACCCACACCCAACAGCCAACAGCGGCAACACTCTTAGCGAGCCCACGAGACGCTTCGCAGCAAGCTGCAGGAGCACTTTGCACTTTTCACTTCAGTGCGCAGCGCTGACCCACTTTTCACTTTTCGTTTTTCACTTCGAGCGAAGCGAGACTATCTCGTCAGCTGGAACTTCATGGTGAATCCGAAGTCCTGGGTGACGGTGGGGTAGCTGCTCGTGGAGAGCAGGGGCTGTGAGCGCTGACGGTCGTAGTACATCGTGAGGGTGACGTAGCGGCTGAGGGTGTAGTCGAGGTTGAAGGTGGTCTTAATGGCCCTGTTGCCGCTGGTGGCCTCGGTGAGACCGGTCTGGATGTCGCGACGGAGGGCATCCTGATTGCGCAGCGAGAAGTCGAAGCGCATCGAGAGGGCATGGGCGAAGTTGCCCTTGGTGGAGCGGGTGTCCTTGGATGCCTTGGCGTCAGCACGCGTCTTGTCGGTCTGCTTGCCCTTGGTGGTGGCCTGCTTGGCGCTGGCTTTGCCCTTGCCCCAAAGGGACGAGAGGCGGAAGTCGTTGATCTTGTAGCCCCATCCGAAGACCATGTCCTTGGAGCCCGTCTCGTTGATCTGCGCTGAGGTCATCGAGAGGTTGACCACACGCGTGGTGCGATACTCGAGCTTGAGCGTCATATTGTTTTGGAGCGTGATGTTGAGGCCGGCCAGAGGCGCAAAACTCTCGTTGATGCTCACGGTGGAGATGTCGTACATCGAACTGGGCACGTAGGCTCCCGTGGTGGTATTCTGCACAAAGCCCATGTCCTCGTGGCCACCCATGAGTGAGATCCACGACGAGAAGGAGTTGTAGGAACCCACCGAATAGACGGACTTGTAGCCGTGGGTGATGGTGACGGACTTGAAGTGGTCGCGTATCCAGGGCAGGTTGCTGAGGCCCTTGTAGGTGAGGTTCCAGTTGGGGAGCATACGCTTGAGGGCGGGGAAGATGTCGAGACTTGAGGTCTTGGCATTGGTGCCGGTGTAGGCCGAGAGGAAGGCGGGTATCATCACGTCGGCCGAGTAGCGGTCCACGGTGCCTCGGGTGGGGTCGAACTGGCCGTTCATGCCCGTCTGTGAGGGATATTCGGTGCCCACGTAGCGCTGCTCCACACGCTGCTGCATGAGGTCGAGATTGCGCAGGAAGGTGGTGAAGGCCTTGCTGCGGTAACCGTTGTCAGCATTGCCGCGGCTCTGGAAGGCGGTCTTGATGCTGAGGATGGTCATATTGAAGGATCCGCTGCGCGTGGTGGGATTGCCCTGGTACATATACTGTATGCTCTGGCTCTTGTTGGAGGTGCGCGACATCGAGAGGTCTATCTTGAAGTCGGTGAAGGGCTCGAGCGTGGCCTTGATCTGGAGGTCCTCGGTGGCTGAGGTGGTGGCGGGTGTGCTCACCGAGTCGGAACAGAGCAACCAATGGCGGTCCTTGGCACGCTCGATGTAGCTATCGCCCACGAGGCCCAGGCCGAAGGCTATACCAGGAGTGAAGCCCGCAGCGGTGCGGTGCTGGCCCAGCATGTCGCCCACGTTGGGCATGAAACCAGGTAGCGAGAGGTTGTATGAGTTGCGGTATGACACACTCACATTGCGCAGCATCATGGCAAAGCGTGCCGCTGACTGCACCATCGAGTACCACTTCTTCTCCTCCAAGGGGGGCTTGGCGGTCACGTTGATGCGCACCTTCATGGAGTCGAGGTTGCGGATGAGGAGCTTGTTCTCGTCGAGCTTCTTATACTTGAGGTCGTAGCGGCGGCCGGCACTGTCGAGGGCAGTGACGATGATGCGCTTCGACTTCTGGTTGTGAACCACGGTGACGGTGGTGTCGGGGCGAAGCTGCACCTCCTGGGCAAAGCCCTTCTTCTTGGTGTCCTTCTGGGCACTCAGGCCGCGGCTATTGCCCTGAGGTCCGGCCTTGGCCTTCTGACGGGCCAGGATGGAGTCGACGGGCACACCGGTGCGCTTAGCCTCCTCCTCGGCACGCAGGCGGTCCTCCTTCTCCTTCTCCTTCTGCTTGGCGCGGGCCTCATCAGCCTTCTTCTTCTCGGCCTTCTTCTTGGTCGCCGCACTCTTGGCCGAAGAGGCTGAGAAGCGCTTGTTGACGTCCTTGAGGAACTTGGAGTGGTTGTAGAGGGTCTCCATGGCGAACTTGCCATTGAGGTTGACGGTGCGCTGGGTGTTGATGGTGTTGCCCAGGGTCGAACCGTCCTCCTGCTCCACACCGCGACGCCATGAGTAGGTGCCGCTGTAGGAGGCATCGGCCGTGATCCAGTCGAAGACGGGGATACGGTTGATGGGCAGCTTGTAGCTGAGCTGCACCTGCTGGTTGTAGTCGAGGGGGCGACCGAAGCCGCGTATGCTCTGCTTCACAGAGTCCTTCCATGCCTCAAAGGAGTCGGCATAGAGGTCCTTGTTGATGGGGATGTAGGGCTCCTCAATCTCAGCCTTGGTGGAAGACTGGAACTGGAAGTGGAGGGCCTTGAAGATGTCCCACTTGAAGTTGAAGGCGCGGTTCCAGAGGAAGCTCTGCGAGAAGTTGAGGGGCAGCGCAGAGCGGTCCTGCAGATTGTCGACGTCGCGCTCCTGAAGTTCGTAGTAGGTGCGGTCGATGTCGGTGTTGAACGACAGCGAGGGGGCGAAGTTGAGGTTCTGGTCCTTGACTATCTGCAGCCACTTGCTCTTCGATTTGAGTTTCTTGAAGGGTTCCCAGGGCTTCCAGTTGGGGGTCCAGGCATAGTTGAGTCCGCCTCGCCAGGTCTTGTTGTATTCGTAGACGGTGGTCTCTCCCTCGCGGGTGGTGTTGGAGTGGGCGTAGTTGAAGGTGAAGTTAGCGGGATCGTAGGGCATGGGGTGCTTCTTGCTCGCTATGTTGACCTTGACGCCTGAGAAGGAGAGATTCTTGGTGGTCTGCGTACGGGTGGTGAGACTCATGAGTGAGTCGCGCTCCTCATCAGTCTGCAGGGCATCAACAGCATCGGTCAGGAGCATGTCGGTGTCGAGGGGATTGTACTTGGGCTTGACCACCTCCTTGTTGTAACTGTAATAGAGGGGGAAACTGACCTTGGCCTTCTCGGGCAGCACCTTGCCGAGGTCGAACTGGGTGGTGACGGTGTAGTCGTACTCGTTCTCATCGCTGCGCTCAGCCACGGTCTGCTCGATGCCTCCGAAGCCTGCCTTCTGGACGTGGCCCTGGACATTGACGCTGCCGAGGTCGGAGAGCTGGATGTTGAGCTGGCCCTGTGCGGCCCAGCCGCCCTCGTTGGTGAACTCCTGGAGGCGGAGCTCATTGGCCCACACCTCGACGCTCTTGACGGTGCGGCCATTGTTACGCACACCGATCATGATGGTCTTGACCTCGCCCAGCGAGGGATTACCCATCACGCTGACGCGATTGCTGGGATGACGCTGGTCGTAGTCGGAGAAGAGCTGGTTGAAGGTGGTCAGACCGAGACTCTTCTGCTTGTTGCGCAGTTTCTTGAGCTCGGTGAAGATGTCGAGGTTGATGTCGAGCATGTTCTCCTCGGGCCATACAGCACGACAGCCTGCGGCACTGTAGGTGTCGTAGTTGCCCTCGGGGGTGAGGCGCAGGGGCACCTCGTATTCATAGAAGTTGCTCTTGTAGTCGGAACCGAGGCGCAGGAAGACACTGGTCTCGCCATCGCGCAGGTCGGTGACGTCGTTGTAGAGCGCATTGGCATGCACGAAGAGCTGCAGGTGCTTGTACTGACGCATGTCGTACTTGCAGTTCTTGTAGACGGCACGGGCATCGCCAGGACTGAGGTTCTTGGCCACGAGTGCCAGTGACTGCTCGTTGGCCTCCACGAGCTGGGCCTGACCGGGATCGGTGACACGGCTGATGCCTGGAGGCAAGACGTAGTTGACGGGCAGTTTGTCGTTATTCTCCTCGATATTGACGGTGCTGACCTCGAGGGTGGCTGAGGTCGAGGGAGCGGCTCCGGCATAGAGGGCCTGCTCGTAGGGACGCCAGTCGCCATAGACAAGGTCGAGGGTGGCAAGACGGAGGATGACGTCCTGCTCGAATCCAGCCAGGAACATACGCATGAAGCGGATGCTGGTGAAGTCGTTGATGGCACCCTGCTTGCTCTCCCACGAATCGAGGGGCACACGGAAGAGGTACCAAGTGCACTCCTCGGTCTCACCGTTGCGGAGCTTGACACTGGCAGTACGCTTGTCGGCAATGTGGTTGCGGCCCACAATCATGTCCTCGGGACGTATGCTGATGTGGTACTGGAAATACTTCTCGTACTCATTCAGGGTGTAGTCCTGATTGAGGTCCTCCACGTCGGGTGTGGTCTTGTAGGCGGTCTCGTAGCGCTCGGGCGAGTTGTTGGAGTCGGGGGAGTTGCCCTGGGGCATATTGATGCGCTTGTAGCGGTCGAGTATGGAGGTCTTGGCCTGGTCGTAGTCGGTGCCGCGATAGTAGTGGTAGTTGTCGCCCGCAGGGTCGGCCAGGAGGGAGTCGTAGACGAGGGGCGTCACCTTCTGCTGCATCTCGGTGAGATACTGCTGATAGATGCCAAAGGTCTGCTCCTCCTCGTCGGTGAGACCATTGAGACCCACATCCTGACGGTCGCGCGATCCACCCTCATTATTAAAGGCGTATGTCACGCTCGAGGTGTTGGGCACGCGGCCCCAGAGGGTCTCGGTATAGTACTGGGGATTGCCATCCACGGGCATACCGCTCTCGAAGTATTTCTTGCCGTCCTTGAGCACATCCTCGCTGACCTCACCGAGGTTGAGATAGAAGTCGCCGCCCCAGTTACCGGGCTTGTCCTTGGTGTAGATGAAGGGATCCATCATCCAGAATTCGAGGTACTCCACATTCATAGCCTCAAAGTCGGGATTGTCGAGCTTGCGCATCATACCGCCCCAGTTCTGCTCAGGGTGGAGCAGGCGACCCTGAGCGTCGACATCAGTAGAGAGGTTGTAGGCTCCGCGCAGACTGGGGTAGTAGGCCAGATTGAGCACGGGGAGCGAGGTGGCGCTGGTATAGCTGCTCTGGGCCTTCTGGGGATAGAGCTCGCGCTCGTAGACCTCACGCACATAGTGGTTGGAGAGCTGCTGCAGGTCGCTCTTGATGTGGGTGGGGGTGAGGGTGCTGCTGCGGCGCGTGAAGATGGGGTCGACGGTATACCATGCAAGCAGACCACGGTGGTAGCCATAGCGCACATCATTGGTGAGGCGGCTCTCGGGGAACATAGAGGGGGTGCTCGACATCATCCAGTAGGTGGGTGTCGAGAGGGAATACTTGTTGGTGCTGGCCTCGAAGTCGTCGAGGTAGGAGGCGTTGCCCTGCACCTTCTTGTTCTGCCCCGCAATGAGCTGGGCAAACTCGGCGTTGAAGGAGATTTGCGAGGGCTGAGTGCAGCGGATAAGAGGCAACTTGTCGAGCATATTAGTGAGCCACTGCGACTCGCGGCGCCAGTTGATGTGAGCACCCCAGAGGGTGTTCTTGAGGGGTTCGTTGCCCATGCTCACCTTAGTGGTCTGGGGCTGCTGATTGAGGAACATGAAGGTGGCTCCGAGGGCGAGGTTCTTGTTGAACTCGTAGTCGAGATTGAAGCCCACCATCGTCTTGCGCTGCATGCCGTAGGTGTCGTTGCTCTCCACAGAGGCATTGACCGTGGTGCCGGCATCGAGGATGCTCTTGTTGATGATGGTGACGGTACCCATGTTGTAGTCCACGGTGTAGTCGGTGTTCTCGGTCAGGGTGACACCACCCGCAGTAACGACCACTGAGCCCTGGGCCACATTGGTCACACCGAGGTCGATATAGCCCGCAGCATTGCCCTTGAACTGGCCGGTGATGAGGAACTTGTCGTGCTCGGCTATCTGCTTGGCCACAGTCTTGGTGCTGTCGTAGAGCTCGGGGAAGCAGTACTTCTTGGCTATGGCGTCATCGCCTATCCATTGGCGCAAGTGCTCGCCAAAGGGCTCGGCCACGGGGAAGATGACGCGGCCACGCTGTATGGTGTAACCCTCGACGTAGTCAAACTGGCCGTTGGAGTTGGCCTTGTTGTTGGCATCGAGGCGGTCGAGGTTCATGGCGCGGAGCAAGGGGGTGTTCTTAAGATTCTGCTCAGGCAGATAGGTGATGTAGACACCGCTCGAGTCGCTTTGGTACTTGATGTCGAGGCGGAACTTGTCCTTGGTCGTGGTGGTGGCACCAAGGGAGTAGACGTTCTTCATCATCAGGCGCCATGTGGGGAGCTGGGGACTGCCCGTGGTGCCCTTGAGCATCTTGACGAAGAGGGCCTGGGTGTTGTCGGTGAGGTCGGTGCTGAACTCACCCACCTGGTAGGTCGTGCCATTGTAGGTATACTCGAAGGCTACGGCCAGGACGTCGTCGGTCTGGAGCGTAGAACTCAGACTGACATAACCCAGGGCGTTGTTGAGGGTATACTCCGAGGAGGTGAGCAGACGGGCATTCTGGAGCTTCTCGTAGTCCACGCTACCCTCGAGGCCATAGCCATCGAGCACGGTGGTGGCCTGCGAGATGTCGCGGGCTGCCACGAGGCTTCCCACCATGGCGTCATACTCGGTGTTGGCACGGTTGGCGGGCACAGGTTGGCCTCCCCCACTCCACAGAGTGCGGTTACCTATGTACTGGGGCTCTCCCAGGTCGGAGAGCGCAATGATATTGCGGTTATTCTGCGCCGAGGCGGTCTTGTTGGTCACCCATATCTCGACACGCTTGATGGTCACACCGCTGGCTATGGTGGGCAGGGTGCGCATGTTCTTGTCGTACTGCTGACGGAAGAAGTGGGAGAGGAAGAAATGGCGGTTCTCCTCGTAGTCTGTAGCCGAGAACTCAAAGGGATTGGTGCTCTGACCGCCCTTCGAGCTGACGCTCTTGCTGCTCGACTTCTTCTGGCTCACGATGGTCTGGAGCTTGAGTTTGCCAAACTGCATGTCGGTGCGCAGACCGAAGAGGCTCGACACACCGGGCACAAGGCTCATGTTGGAGGGGAAGGATACGTTGCCGGCCTCGAGGAGTTTGATAATCTCATCCTCCTTGCCGTCATACTTGAGCTTGAGGTTCTGGGCATCGTAGTTGAAGGTGGCCTCTGTGTTGTAGTTGAGGTTGAGGTTGATCTTATCGCCCACCTTACCATTCATCGAGAGGTTGATCTTCTCGTCGAAGTCGAAGCCTGTGGTCTTACGACGACTTGCGGCCAGGGAGGGGTTGTCGACTTTCTTCATGTTCATACCCAGTTTGAGCTCGGCCGAACCCTGGGTCTTGAGTTGTACACCACCAGGACCGAAGATCTTCTCTGCGGGACCGAGATCGAAGTGCATATCGGTGAAGTCGAACTTCTCCTTGCCACTTGTGGCAAAGGCCTCGGCGTTCTTCTCGCGGAAATACTTCTTCATGGCCATGCGGGTGGACCACTGCTGATACTCCTGGGGAGTCATCAAGATGGGGGCCGTGAGGTAGCTGGTGGCTACACCAAGCGATGCTCCGGACTCCTGGCTCGTAGCCACATCCATACCTCCTGTGGGGGCATACTGCGAGGCATCGTTCTTGCCTCCCTTGCCCGAGGGGCGAGCCGTGGCTACGGGTTTGGTGGCGGGCTTGGCTGATGTCTTGCCGCCCTTGCCGCTGTCTTTGCCGCTCTGGAGCTGGGTACCAATGCTATAGGTATTGTCCTGCTCGTTGTAGATAACCTCAGTCTTGATATTATCGGGGTCGCGCAGGTCCATGGCTCTGTGCTCAAGGTCCTCGGTGGTCTCCACCGTGGTCTTGCGCACCTTGGCACGGGTAGTGGTATCTGCAGGTGCCGCCTCACGAGGGGTATACACATAGCTTGGTGGGCCAGCCACAAGAGCCAGTCCACCACGCATCGCCGCCAGGGCATTGAGGCCCGCCAGCAGCACCAGCATAAGGATTATGAGATAACTTTTCTTCATCTATGAGCGGCCCCTTCCCGGCCTCCCCGAGGGGAGGGGTAAAAGGGTAAAATAAGGATTTTAAGGGGAGTTAAAGGGTATAAAAGGGACAATACCTTTGTTGCAAGAGTGACGTCCCTTAAACTCCACGAGCGTAGCGAGTTGACTCCCCTTTTGAACCCTTACGAGCCCTTTAGGAGAGCAAAGGGACCTAACCCCTACAACATCTTCAATGCTTGCTTGATGACACTCTCGACAGTGATGTCAGGCTGTTCGGTGAGGAGCTTCACCACCACCTTTTGGGTGGGAGCGGGACTGAATCCGAGCATCGTCAGGGCGGCCACAGCCTCATCGCGCACCTCGGCATTGACGGTGGGACCCGCTGCAGCCTGGCTCTTGAGCGCACTCTGAGCATCGATGCCCAAGGTGGCTATCTTGTCGCGCAGGTCGACAATGATGCGCTGTGCCGCCTTGGGGCCGATACCCTTGACAGACTTGAGCATCTTGTCGTTGCCCTCGCTGATGACGCCACAGAGTTCGGCCGTGGTGAAGGCAGAGAGTATCATACGGGCCGTATTGGCACCGACACCGCTCACCGAGATGAGCAGCAAGAACATCTCGCGCTCAGCCTTGGTGGAGAAGCCCCACAGCACGAAGGCATCCTCGCGGATGGCCTCATAGACATGGAGCTTGACATGCTCCTTGCCCTGCAGAGCAGCATAAGTAGTAAGTGAGATATTAAGGCCATAACCCACACCACCACAGTCTACTACAGCCATTGCAGGGGTGAGTTCGGCCAGTTCGCCTTTGATATATTCAATCATGATTGTACGTTCCTTAGTTTTCTTCTTATAACAAATACAAACGCGCAAGGAGGCATTTTATTGCATAGAGCAGAAGAAAATATGGGAAGGATAGTCGGAGAGGTACCATTTTAGGGTACTATATTTGCAGATAATGACAAATTAGCGTACCTTTGCACGCAATTATATACTAATAAGGACAATGAACGAACAGAAAATACAATCGGCCATCACAGTGGCCATACGTGCAGCCATCATGGCTGGAGAGGACATCATGCAGATCTATACCGACCCCAACCAGGACTTCGGCATAGAGCGAAAGGCTGACAACTCACCCCTCACACTGGCCGACAAGGCTGCTCACAAGCGCATCGTGGAGATGCTCGCCGACACCGAACTGCCCATCCTCAGCGAGGAGGGTGCACACGACGCCTACGAGAACCGTAAGGACTGGGACGCCTTCTGGCTCGTGGATCCTCTGGATGGCACGAAGGAGTTTATCAAGAAGAACGGAGAGTTTACCGTCAACATTGCCCTCGTCATCGGTAGCCGCCCCCACATGGGTGTCATCTATGTGCCCGCCCAGAAGGTGCTCTACTTTGGCGATCCCCTCATCGGTGCCTATAAGATAGACAATGCCGACGTGCTCGCTCAGGACGACCGCCTGCCCGAGATACTCGCCAAGGCCACACGCATGCCCCTGGAGAATACCGGCAAGAAGGCATACACCATCGTGGCAAGCCGCAGTCACCTCTCACCCGAGACCGAGGCCTTCATCGAGGAGGCTCGCCGCGAGCATGGTGAGGTGGAACTCATCTCGAGCGGCAGCAGCCTCAAGATATGTCTCGTGGCCGAAGGCGCAGCCGACGTATACCCCCGCTATGCCCCCACCATGGAGTGGGACACCGGTGCCGGACACGCCATAGCCACATGCGCAGGACGCCGCGTGCTGGAAGCAGGCACAGAGAAATCCCTGAACTATAACAAAGAAGATCTCCACAACCCTTGGTTTGTGGTCCGATAAAGCCTTAGCGACTAATTAGAGTTATTAGCCCATTAGGCCAATTAGACTTATTAGCCCCATCCCCCCATCTGATTATGAAAAGAAACACCATTATAATCATTGCCGTAGCTGCCGTGGCCGTACTGGTCGTGGTAGGACTGCTTGGCTACAAAGTGTACGAGCTGAGCAACGTAGTGACCGAGAAGAACATCGAGCATGCTCAGCTCGCCAAGGACCACCAGCAGATGGTGGATAGCCTGCGCGAGGCTGAGAAGATGCGCAACACCACCTTCACCGAGATGCAGCCTGAGGAGTTTAACGCTGAACTCGAGGCTCACGCCGAGGAGGTGAAGCAGCAGATGATGCGCGAATACGAGGCCTTCATCCAGGAGGCTGAGCGCCTCAAGGCTGCTGCTGGTGCCAAGAACAAGGCCCTGCAGACCAAACTGGAGCGCGAACAGCAGCGCACCCGCGAACTGCTCGAAGAACTGCGCAACACCAAGGCCAGCAATACCGCAGAGATCAATCGCCTACGCGATGAGCTCGCCAACCTTCGCGCTATCCTCCGCTCATACGTGGCACAAGTAGACTCGCTCAACCGCCAGAACCAGGCCCTGCATGCCGAGAACCAGAACCTAAGAAACCAGCATGTGGCCGTACAGCAAGAGAAGGCTGCCCTCGAGTCGGAGAAGCAGGCCCTCAATGAGAAGGTGGCTATCGCCAGCGTGCTCGACGCCACCGGCCTCTACGCACACGGCCTCAACAAGAAGGGCAAGAACTGCGAGAAGGTGAAGGACGTGAAGCGCTTTGAAGTAAGATTCAACATCGCCCGCAACGTGACTGCACAGACCGGTATGAAGACCGTCTATGTGCGTATCGCCACTCCCACAGGTAGCATCCTGACCCAGGGTGGATCATTCAGCTACGAAAACCGTCAGCTGGAGTACAGTATGAGCCGCGATGTAGAATACACCGGCGAGGAGACTCCCGTGACCTGCTACTGGGAGGTAGGCGAAGCCCTCTCACCCGGTTCGTACCGCGTGGACATCTTCGCAGACGGCCACAACATCGGCTCCACCAGCTTCTCGCTGAAATAGAATAGAGGTTGTAGGTTTTGGTTGTAGGTTGTAGGTTGTAGGGGCAATTGGACTAATTAGCCTAATTGGAAATCCCCAAACCTCAAAAGCGAAGCAGCCCAAAACCTACAACCTCAAAAGCGAAGCGACCCCGAAACAAGGAAAAGACCTAACCAAAAACCAAATACTATACAATGGAAGCAATCTTCAGTTACATCATCGGCCTTGGTGCCGCAGTCATGATGCCTATCATCTTCACCATCCTGGGTGTGTGTATCGGCATCAAGTTTAGCAAAGCCCTCAAGAGCGGCCTCTACGTAGGTGTCGGCTTTGTGGGACTCAGTGTTATCACAGCCCTGCTCACCTCGTCGCTCGGTCCCGCACTGGGCAAGGTGGTCGAAATCTATGGCCTTGAACTCCAGGTATTCGACATGGGATGGCCCGCTGCAGCATCTGTGGCCTACAACACATTGGTGGGCTCATTCATCATCCCCGTCTGCCTCGGCGTCAATCTCGTGCTGCTCCTCTTGGGATGCACACGCACCGTCAACATCGACCTGTGGAACTACTGGCACTTCGCCTTCATCGGCGCCGTGGTCTACTTCATGACCGAAAGCATTGCGTGGGGCTTCTTCGCAGCCATCATCTGCTATGTCATCACCCTCGTGCTCGCCGATGTAACCGCCAAGAAATTCCAGAAGTTCTATCCCGGCATGGAGGGCATCAGCATCCCCCAGCCTTTCTGCCAGGGCTTCATGCCTTTTGCTGCAGTTATCAACAAGGGCCTCGACTATGTGCCCGGCATCAACAAGGTGAATATCGACTCGGAGGGCATGAAGAAGAAGTTTGGCCTCTTTGGCGAACCTCTCTTCCTCGGTGTCATCATCGGCATCGCTATCGGCTGTCTGGCCTGCAAGGACTGGAACGAACTGGTGGACAACATACCCGCCACTCTTGGTCTGGGCATCAAGATGGGTGCCGTCATGGAACTCATCCCCCGCATCACCAGCCTCTTCATCGAGGGTCTGAAGCCCATCAGTGAGGCAACCCGCGAGTTGATCGCCAAGAAGTTTGGTGCCGACAAGGAACTCTACATCGGCATGAGCCCTGCCCTCGTCATCGGCCATCCCACCACACTCGTGGTGAGCCTGCTGCTCATCCCTGTGGCTTTGGTACTCGCCGTGGTACTTCCCGGCAATCAGTTCCTGCCCCTGGCATCACTGGCCGGCATGTTCTACGTCTTCGTGATGGTGCTGCCCTATACCAACGGCAATGTGCTCCGCTCCTTCATCGTGGGCCTCGTGGTCATCGCCATCGGTCTCTACTTCGTCACCTGGATGGCCCCCGACTTCACCTCAGCAGCCCACAGCGTAGCCCTCGCCCACCCCGAGGATGCCAGCGTGAAGGTGCCCGAGGGATTCCAGGCCGGAGCGCTCGACTTCGCCTCATCGCCCCTCTCCACCCTCATCTATGCCTGCATGAAGTACCTTAATACAATAGGTGCATGCATCCTCACCCTCATCACCATCGGTCTGCTGGTGTGGAATAGAAAGAGGATGAAGTAAAACACGGCCCATCAGGCCCCACCCATTAGCCCTATTAGTCCAATTAGACTTATTAGGCCAATTAGACTTATTAGGCCAATTAGACTTATTAGGCCCATTGGGCCAATTATCCCCATCAATCCAATCAGAATAACCATTTACAAGCAATGAAAAAGATACTCTCTACCATGGCCCTGGCAGTATGCCTGGCCAACACCGCTAACGCACAGGAGGCAGACCGCTACGTAGGTCGCCAGCACGTGAAGTTCCAGACCGCTTGCCATCCCGAGGATGTGAAGCACTATGATACCAAGACGCTGCGCGAGCGCTTCGTCATGGAGAAGGTGATGGAGGCCGACTCTATTCTCCTGACCTACTCTCACTACGACCGTTTCATCTTCGGCGGCGCCATGCCCGTCAACAAGACCCTCAAGCTGGAGAACTTCTCTGAGCTCGGTCTCGACGTAGACAAGACCATCAAGGACAAGTTCTTCCTCTACAACCGTGAGCTCGGCGTGGTCAACTGCGGTCAGGGCGAGGGCTATGTCATCGTCGACGGTCAGGAGTATCCCCTCCAGCCCAAGGAGGCTCTCTACATCGGTCGTGGCCACAAGGGCTACGACAAGAAGGGCAACTCTATCGATGTCAACAAGAACATCGAGTTCCGCTCTAAGGATCCCAAGAAGCCCGCTAAGTTCTATCTCAACTCGGCCACTGCCCATCAGCACTACAAGACTCAGTGGGTCACCCTCGATGGTCGCAAGGGTTCGCTCAAGGCTGCCGTATGGGGCCCCGTAGGTTCGGTAGAGGAGGCCAACAGCCGCACCGTCTACAAGCTCATTGTCAATGACGTGCTCGAGGAGGGTCCCTGCCAGCTCCAGCTCGGACTGACCCAGCTCAACCCCGGTGCCGTGTGGAACACCATGCCTCCCCACACCCACGGTCGCCGCATCGAGGCCTATTACTACTTCAACCTGCCCGAGGATCAGACCATCAGCCACGTGATGGGTCAGCCCCAGGAGAGCCGCAACGTATGGCTCCACAACGAGCAGGCCATCATGTCGCCCGAGTGGTCGATGCACGCCGCCTCAGGCACCTACTACTACACCTTCATCTGGGGCATGGCAGGCGAGAATCTCTACTACAACGACAAGGACAACATCCCCGTCATTGATATTCGATAAACATAGGTTGTGAGGCAGAAGCCCAATTAGGCCAATGAGGCTAATTAGGCCAATTAGACCTAAAACCTACCACCTAAAACCTTAAACCATCAAATAATGGGTAAAGGAAAATTAGCAAAATTCGCCGATATGGCGGCCAACCCACTTGTCATCGAATGTCCCTTTGCTGAAGTTCAGCAAGGGGACTTCGCTATGCGTGGCAAGTGGCATCAGGAGTTCTTCCACAACGACAATCCCATCGTGCTCGAACTGGGTTGCGGACGTGGTGAGTATACCGTAGGACTGGGGCGCATGTGCCCCGACAAAAACTTCATCGGTGTGGACATCAAGGGTGCCCGCATGTGGACAGGTGCCAAGGATGCACTCGAGTCTGACATGAAAAATGTAGGCTTCCTGCGCACCAACATCGAGTTCATCCACCACTTCTTCGCCCCCGGCGAGGTCAGCGAGATCTGGCTCACCTTCTCCGACCCTCAGATGAAGAAGGCCACCAAGCGTCTCACCTCTACCTACTTCATGGAGCGCTATCGCCAGTTTGTGGTCGACGGAGGTCTCATACACCTCAAGACCGATTCCAACTTCCTCTTCACCTACACCGAGGAGATGCTCAAGGCCAACAACCTCCCCACCGAAGTGTGCACCCGCGAGCTCTACCAGCAGACCGGCGACGACACGGCCGAAGCACGCAGCATACAGACCTACTACGAGTCGATGTGGCGTGCCCGTGGCATAGACATCAAGTATCTGCGCTTCCACCTCCCCACCCAAGGCCACCTGCAGGAGCCCGATGTGGAGATAGAACTCGACGAATACCGCAGCTACAACCGCGAGAAACGCTCCGGACTGGATTTCAGTAAATAGACTTTATTAAGGTTGTAGGTTTTAGGTCGCTTCGCTTTTGAGGTTTTAGGTTGAGTCTTATTAGGCCAATTGGCCCAATTAGACTAATTAGCCATACCAGACCTAAAACCTACCACCTAAAACCTACCACCTAAAACCTAAAATAATGGAAATATACCCTCAACTCATAACCGATGCCCTTGCCACTGTGCGCTACCCTGGCACGGGCAAGAACGTGATAGAGATGAAGATGATGGAGGACGACCTGCGCATCAGCGGTCTCCACGTCAGCTTCTCCCTGATATTCGACAAACCCACCGACCCCTTCATGAAGAGTGTGGTGAAGGCCTGCGAGGCTGCCATCCACGCCTATGTGGGCAAGGAGGTGGAGGTGGAGATCAAGACCAAGAGTCTGCAGGCACCCCGTCCCGACCTGCCCGACCTGCTGCCCGGGGTGAAGAATATCATCGCCGTGTCGAGCGGCAAGGGCGGTGTGGGCAAGAGCACCGTGGCAGCCAACCTGGCCGTATCGCTGGCCCGCATGGGTCACCGCGTGGGTCTGCTCGACTGCGACATCTTCGGTCCCTCGATGCCCAAGATGTTCCAGATAGAGGATGCGCGCCCCTATAGTGAGAACATCAACGGCCGCGACCTCATCATGCCCATCGAGCAGTACGGCGTCAAGATACTCTCCATCGGATTCTTCGTCAATCCCGACCAGGCCACCCTCTGGCGTGGCGGCATGGCCTGCAACGCCCTCAAGCAGCTCATCGGCGATGCCAACTGGGGCGACCTCGACTACTTCATCCTCGACACACCTCCGGGCACCAGCGACATCCATCTCACCCTCGTGCAGACACTCCCCATCACGGGTGCAGTCATCGTGAGCACACCCCAGCAGGTAGCTCTCGCTGATGCGCGCAAGGGCATCAATATGTATCAGAATGAGAAGGTCGATGTGCCCATCCTCGGACTGGTGGAGAACATGGCATGGTTTACCCCCGCCCAGCACCCCGACGAGAAGTACTACCTCTTCGGCAAGGAGGGCGTGAAGCAACTGGCCGAGGAGATGAACGTACCCCTGCTGGGCCAGATACCCGTAGTGGCCGACATCTGCGAGCATGGCGATGCCGGTACCCCCGTATCGCTCGATCCCGCCTCCATCACCGGCAATGCCTTCCTGCAACTTGCGGCCAAGGTAGTCACCCAGACTGACAAGCGTAACCTCGAGAAGGAAGCCACCAAGATAGTGGCGGTGAAGAAGAAATAAACCCATATCGGTCGTTAGAATAGTTTTTCACATCCTTTTCTAATGACCCATTTGGGCTAAACAAACTCTCCCCCCGTCACATACTCGAGAAGGACTGAATGTCCTTCTCGAGTATGTGACGGGGGGAGAGTTTATTCAGCCACACTAATCACATACCGCCCCCGGTCTATGGTGGTGATGCTCGTAGCCCCGAGGTTTTCCAATACATGGTGCATCTTGCTCCCTACGCCTTCCCCAGTCATCTTGAGGAAGGCTTCTTTTTTTGTCCACAAGCGGGTGAAGGCACGGTCACAATCCTCTGCCTCCACTACGCTCTGGTACTCCTCGTCGCTCAATACATAGCGGCCCACCTGCTCCTTGAAGGTGGCGATGCGCTCCACATCGATGCCCACCTCACGTTCGCTCACGGCCACGGCTACGGCCTCGCGGCAATGGCTCATGCTGAAATGCACCCATGGATAAGCCGCCAGGTAAGGTTTGCCATGCTCGAGATAGACGAAGTCGCCCATCTCGGTGATACCAAAGCGCTCGCGTAGCAGGTTGCGCAGCAGGTCGTAGGCCAGGGCACTCTGGCATCGCTGGGCATGGTGGCGATAGGCCATCACCTTGTCACGGCGCTGCTGGGGGAAGCTATCCATCAACCTCTGCAGCGCCTCATCGGTTAGGTTGAGATTATCTCTGACGGCATAGTGCACCTCTGGCAATGCGGCAATGCGGCGAGCAACGGCGCGGTCCGGTTTGCCCGTCTCGGTGCGGGGCAGGTGGGCTACCCTCACGGTGCGCTTGGGCAACCAGTAAGGATGCTCCTCGAAAACGGCATACTTGCGTAGCATATCTATGCTGATTGGCTCCTGCAGAGAGGATAGCATCACGAGCGATTCGCCATAGCGCTCATCGGGCTGGGCCGTCAGTTGCACCGCATCGCCCAGCATAGGCTGCAGTGCCTCCTCTATCTCCTCGATGCGGAGCTTGATGCCACCCGAGCACACGATGTTATCCACGCGTCCCAGTATGCGGAATGCCCCCTCATCGTTGAGCTGGGCCAGGTCGTTGGTTACAAGCGTATCGGCGCAAAGATGCGGGGCAGAGATGACAAGGGTGCCCCTCTCGCTCAGCGTCACTGCGATGCCGGGCAAGGGCTGATACCACTGCGAGGCCATGGGCCCCGACACACGTCGCAGGGCGATGTGGCTGAGCGTCTCCGTCATGCCATACGAGCTCCACACGGCATGGGGGAAGGTGCGCAGCTCGGCCTCGAGCGCCTCGTCGATGGCGCCGCCCCCTATCAACAGGTAGCGCACCTGCATCAGTCGCTCCCGCTCCTCGGGCACCTCGAGCGAGGCCTTGACCTGGAGTGGCACCATGGCTGCGAAATCTATCGACTCACTGATGTCGCGCAGCGGATGGCTCGAGGGCTCCGTGGCCACGAGGCGCAGTCCCCACTCCAGGGCTCTCACCACCATCATCTTGCCAGCGATGTAGCGCAGCGGCATGCAGAGCAGAGCCGTGTCGCCCTGCTTCAGCCCCAAATACTGACAGGTGATACGAGCCGAATGGCGCATCCTCGCCTTCTCCACCATCATGGGCTTGGGTTCCCCCGTACTGCCACTCGTATGCACCAAGAGGCAGGGCTCATCGCTCTGCCACTCCTTCAAGAACTCTTTCATGCTGCAAAGATACAAAAAAGGTTTTAGGTTGTAGGTTATAGGTTGTAGGTTGTAGGACTTGGTCGGCAAAATGTACCAAATCCCACAACCTAAAACCTATAACCTAAAACCTGTTAATGAACCAGCGCTGATATTAGGCTTGCCACGGCCACGGTGCCTACCACACCACCCACGATCTTGCGACCTACGGGACTGAGGTGAGCGTGGAAGTGACCCACGGGGCGTGCATAGTAGTATGCGGGCTCGTAGAAGCAGTCGTAGTAGTACCAGCTATTGTCGCGCCAGTAGCCCCAGCGGCCATCGATGTAGCGCACACGGCCCTCATAGCCGGGATACCATCCGCGACGGTCCACGTGGTGCTCCATGCCGCGGCGGATGCCATTGTCGTGGCGGCTGCCACGCATGCCCATATCCATGCGGCCCTCGTGACGACCACGGTCGGCGGATACACCATAACCTCTGTCACCACCGCGCATCTCCATGCGACCATTGCTGTGCATCACCAGTTCGCGACCCTCATGACCGCGACCACTGCGCTGAGCCACTGCGTTTACACTTACCATGCTCATCAAGGCTACCATCACTGCTGCAAATATTGAAGTTCTCATAATATTCTGTTTTTAGTTGTTTGCTAATGTTTGTTTCTTAATCACATCGCAAAGGTACACCCATTCCGCCACGCCCGGAAGTAATAATCCCTACCGCTGAGGGGGAAAATTCCTATTGCGGAGGGGGAACAGAAAGCCCCCCTCTAACTCCCCCATAAACTCCAATATAGCAGAAGCCACAAAAGCCCATATAGTCTACAGCAACAAACTGTATATGCCACCGCAACAGACCATACAGCCTGTGAGGTCATACTATATATGCCACGGTAAGATAATGTATGCGGCGCGAGAAGCACCTGAGGGCTGTTTCTCTATCGCCCTCCCCCTCTCAAAAAAAGACCCGGGTCTGAGCGCAACAGGACCCGGGTCTGAGGGGTGACAGAACCCGGGTCTCAGCCACACAAGACCCGGGTCTTTTTGCAACGATACCCTACCCTCCTTTTCCTGAGCATCCACGGGGTATATAATATATAAGGTATTATTACTGTCCGGGGTAATCAAGACCCTGTAAGGTAGGGTCGCTATAGATTAGCGTAGGGTGTCAACCCTACGTATGGCATTGCCTCCCC
>CALZKW010000026.1 GCA_945788095.1 uncultured Prevotellaceae bacterium
TGAGATGGGGCAACTGATATATATGAGATGGGGCAACTGATATATATGAGATGAGTCAACTGATATATATGAGATGGGGCAACTGATATATATGAGATGAGGCAACTGATATATATGAGATGGGGAACATAGATAATATAGCTATGCGGTATTATGGTCTCAGCTGCTCACTCGTAGTAAGTCGCATTATATGGGCTCACCTGATAGATCAGGGGGGGGAGAGGGGATAAATTATGGTTTGTGGGGGAGAACGCCCCTTCGGGTAGGGTCTTGATTTCCCCGGACAGTAATAAAAAGTTAATATTTCTTTCCTTGGCCAAGATAAGCCTTTTGAGCTATATCTGCAAACCTCTGCCACAGTGCATAATCAAAAAAATCCTCCCCACGCAGACATCGTGGGGAGGACGGGAATGGCGGAACGAAGTGTACCGCTATTAGTTGTTCTCAGGACGGAGTTTGCGAACAGTCTCGGCAGTGCGCCACATCTCGCTCTCGCGGAGAGCCTCGAGCTCCTTCTCAAGACCTACACGGTAGTCGGGCTTTGAGTTGGCGTCGATAGAGATCTGTGCCTCGTTGCCGCTCTTTACGCTGGCATAGAGCTTCTCCACCACGGGCTTGCAGGCATCGTGGAAGGGGCCCATCCAGTCGAGAGCACCGCGCTGTGCAGTGGTAGAGCAGTTGGCGTACATCCAGTCCATACCCTTCTGTGCGAAGAGAGGCATGAGCGACTGGGTGAGCTCCTCTACGGTCTCATTGAATGCCTCTGAGGGAGTGTGGCCATTTTCACGGAGCACCTCGTACTGAGCGAGGAGCAGACCCTGGATGGCACCCATGAGCGAACCGCGCTCACCGGTGAGGTCAGAGGTGGCCTCGCGCTGGAAGGTGGTCTCGAAGAGGTAGCCCGAACCGATTCCGATACCCAGAGCGAGAGTGCGCTCGAGTGCACGGCCGGTAGCGTCCTGATATACGGCGTATGATGAGTTGAGGCCTCGACCCTCGAGGAACATGGTGCGGAGACTGGTGCCAGAACCCTTGGGTGCTACCATGATAACGTCGATGTCCTTCTCGGGCACACAACCTGTGCGATCACTCCATGTGATGGCGAAACCATGTGAGAAGTAGAGAGCTTTGCCAGCAGTGAGATACTGCTTGAGGGTGGGCCATACGCTCATCACAGCTGCATCAGAGAGCAGGCACATCACGATGGTACCCTTCTCGGCAGCCTCCTCGATAGAGAAGAGGGTCTCACCGGGAACCCATCCGTCGTTGATAGCCTTCTCGTAGGTCTTGCCCTGACGCTGACCTACGATGACGTTGAAACCGTTGTCGCGGAGGTTGCAAGCCTGGCCGGGACCCTGCACACCGTAACCGATTACGGCGATAGTCTCGTCCTTGAGGATTTCACGTGCTTTTTCCAATGGAAACTCTTCGCGGGTCATCACTTCCTCGATAACACCGCCAAAATTCATTTTTGCCATGTCTGTAGTAGTTTAAGTTTTTATATGTATATTTTGTTGATTGCTTAGTTGAATTTCACCTTAGCCTGGCAGACCACCTCGCCCTGGGGCTTGTCTTCGTGGCCTACATTCTTGCGCACCTCGATGTCGGTCTCCTTGTCGCTGACGCTCTGGATATAGAAACTGAGCTTGTCGCCCATATACGATTCGGCCTTATAGGCTATCTCGAATCGGCGTATGCCCTGCTCAAACTGCTGGCGGGGGAAGAGGTCGAGGATATGCTCGATGTACTTGATGGAGTTGATATGACCATTGATGTCCACGTCGCTGTAGTAGGTGTCGATGGTGCGTGCGAGCTCGGCATCCTTGAAGCGGAAACGACCATGACCCTCTATGGGGCAGATGTTCTCCTCCTCGCTGACGATGTAGTTGAGGATGTCGCCATCGTAGAGCGAGAGCAAGTCGCAGGGGCGGCGCGTGTCGAGGTCGATCATGGCCCAGATGCTGCGTGCATAGCCGTAGGGAGTACCGTCAGGGCGAAGCACAGCGAAGTTACGGTTGGTAAAGAGTTTCATGACGCTCTCCACCCAGGTTTTGACCTCGATGTGCTCATACTGACGAGGCATCTCCTCCATCTCGATGCTCAGACGCGAGAGCACCCATGTGTGCTGAGTCTCGTTGAGGGCTCCTATGCCCCAGCCTCTGCGCTGCGAGTGGTTGCCTGCAGCATTGAGCAGATGGTTACCCAAGACGCCCATGAAGATGCGGCCTGTGAAATCGACGTGGAAGGGCTCCACATAGATGGGATACTTATCAATCTTCTCCATTACGTTCTTCTTCTCGTTTTGCAATATACTGGTCGAGGCGCTCCACGACGCTCTTGGTCACGGCGATGCGGCCTGTGCGTACAAACTGGAGCACGCAGTCGAGCTGGTCGAGCTCATGGAAGAGCTGGAGCACCTCCTCGGTGATACCCGTCTTCTCCACAATGGTGTAGGTGGGATTGACCTCCACGTAGCGTGCATCATAGCGACGCACCACGCGTGAAATCTCCTGATTGGCTAGCACCTTGGGTGATGAGAGCTTGAGCAGCGAGGTCTCGAGGATGAATATCTCGTTGTCGACGAAGCAGTTGGCCTGCAGGACATCTATTTTCTTCTCTATCTGCTTGACGAGCATCTCGGCCATCTCTTGCTTGCAGTAGCATGTGATGGTGTATTTGTGAACGCCGGGGGTAGAGCTGGCACACACGTTGAGGCTCTCGATGTTGACCTGTCGGCGTGTGAAGACGGCAGTGATCTGATTGAGGATACCGGCAAAGTTCTCTGAGTAGATGATGAGGGTATAGAGCGTCAGTCCCTCGTGGGCATTGACGAGTGCTCCCTCGTGGGCCGATGTGGACGGACGAGCCACGGCGTTGCGACTGAAGGTCTCATACTGGTTGCCGTGTGCATTGTCCCTCTCGAGTGTGGCCTTGCGCTGGCGGGTCAGGTTCTTCTCATACGAAAGGCGCTCCACAGCAGCTGCTTCGCGCACCGCGGCATCAAATCGCGCCTGCTCCTCCTGTTCCGAACATTTGCCGCAAGTGCGGCAATCGCCGCATTCGGCTGCACCATACTCCCCACCCTGGGCCTCGCGAGTAGATGGATTGTTCTTAATATGATTATCGTTCATGATTGTTCCTTCTTAGTTACATGCATTTTCTGATATAGGGAGGGATGCCAGAGTCACTCCACCTCGAGCAGCATCTCGTCTACGCTGCCTCCTGGGGGTGTCATGGGGAGCACATTGTCCTCCTCCTTGATAGCACACTGGAGCAGGTATGGACCATCGGAGTCGAGCATCTCGCGGATGGCTGCGTCGAGGTCCTCACGCTCCACCACGGTGCGGCAGGGGATGCCGTATCCCTCGGCTATCTTCTCGTAGTCGGGGTTGAGCATTGGGGTGAAGCTGTAACGCTTGTTGAAGAACATGTACTGCCACTGACGCACGTTGCCGAGGTAGTTGTTGTTGAGCAGGATCATCTTGACGGGGCACTGCTGCTCCATGATGGTGCCAAGCTCTTGGATGGTCATCTGAAAACCTCCGTCGCCGCAGAACATGCAGACGGTGCGCTCTGGTGCTCCAAAGGCAGCTCCGATGGCGGCTGGGATACCGAAGCCCATGGTGCCGCAACCACCACTGGTGACTACTGAACGGGGATGAGTGAACTTGAAGTAGCGGCAACCGAACATCTGATTCTGGCCTACGTCGGTCACGAGGATGGCCTCGTTGTTGGCAGCCTCGCTCACCTTGCGCACCACCTCGCCCATGAGCAGGGGTCCGGAGGTGGGATGGAGGGCCTTGTCGATTACCTTATTATATTCCTTCTCGGCATAGGGTCGGAATCCCTCTATCCACGAGTTGTGGCTTGTGGGCTCCACGAGGTCGACCACGGCGGCAAGCGTCTGCTTGCAGTCGCCCAGCACGGCGAGGTCCACCTTGACATTCTTGTCAATCTCCGAGGGATCAATCTCGAAGTGTATGATCTTGGCCTGCTTGGCATAGGTCTTGAGATTGCCTGTGACGCGGTCGTCGAATCGCATACCCACGGCTATGAGCAGGTCGCACTGGTTGGTCATGACGTTGGGACCGAGGTTGCCGTGCATGCCGAGCATGCCCATATTGAGGGGATGGTCGGATGGTGCAGCACTGAGTCCGAGGAGGGTCTCACCGAAGGGTATCTGTGCCTTCTCGCAGAGTGCGAGGAGCTCGGCGCGTGCTCCGGCGAGTTCTACACCCTGTCCCACGAGCATGAATGGCTTGACGCTCTGGTTGATCATCTCTGCGGCCTTGGCGATGGTGGCCTCTCCGCAGAGGGGGTTGGGATTGTAGCTACGTATGAAGTCCACGGTCTGTGGTTCGTACTCGATGAGTGCGGTCTGCGCATTCTTGGCAAAGTCGAGCACCACGGGACCGGGGCGACCACTCTTAGCGATGTAGAAGGCACGTGCCACTGCCCAGGGTATGTCCTCAGCACGACGTATCTGGTAGTTCCACTTGGTGATGGGCTGTGTGACACCCACCACGTCGACCTCCTGGAAGGCGTCGGTGCCGAGCATGGCAGCTCCCACCTGTCCGCAGATGACGACCATAGGGGTGCTGTCTATCATGGCATCGGCCACTCCGGTAATGGTGTTCATGGCTCCGGGGCCGCTGGTGACGATGGCGCAACCCACCTTGCCGCTCACTCGAGCATAGCCCTGTGCGGCATGCACGGCAGCCTGCTCGTGGCGCACGAGTATGTGGTGGAGGCCTTCCTTATGGTCAAACAATGCGTCGTAGGTGGGCATGATGGCTCCACCGGGATAACCAAAGAGTACGTCGACGCCTTCCTTCTCGAGGCATCGCATCATGGCTTCCGCACCGGTTATCTTTTCCATATTATTCTGTTTGTTTATTGAGGTTGGGCTAATGGGTCTAATTGAACTAATTAGCCTGATTGGTCTAATGGGACGAATAGAGGGCAATAAGCCCTTGTGGGGTCTCAGTCAATGATTCTCACACCACCCTTGTCGGCAGATGATACGCTCTGGGCGTAGGCTCTGAGGGCCTTGCTCACCTGGCGGTTGCGCTTGAGGGGCTGCATGGGGCGCTGAGCGAGTTCCTCATCGCTGAGCTTCACGTTGATGCTGCGGCTGGGGATGTCGATGACGATGATGTCACCATCCTTAATCTTGCCTATGGCACCTCCGCTGGCGGCCTCAGGACTGATGTGGCCAATAGAGAGACCTGATGTGCCTCCTGAGAAGCGACCATCGGTGATGAGGGCACATTCCTTGCCCATGTGCATGCTCTTAATATAAGAAGTGGGGTAAAGCATCTCCTGCATGCCGGGACCACCCTTGGGGCCCTCGTGGGTGATGACTACGCAGTCGCCCTTCTTAACCTTACCGCCGAGAATACCCTCGCAGGCATCCTCCTGAGAGTCGAATACGACGGCGGGGCCCTCGAAGTGCCAGAGCTCGGGTGCTACACCCGCGGTCTTGACTACGCAACCGTCCTTGGCAATGTTGCCAAAGAGTACGGCCATGCCACCATCCTTGGTATAGGCGTGCTCGATGTCGCGGATACACCCGTTCTCACGGTCGGTGTCGAGGCTCTCCCAGCGGCAGTCCTGCGAACCCATCTTGGTGGAGAACTTACGTCCGGGAGCAGAGTGGTATATACGATCGGCCTCGGGGTGGATGGTGGGGCCAGTGATGCTGTATTTCTCGATATCCTCGCCGAGCGTGGCGCCATTGACGCGCTTGCAGCTGAGATCGAGCAGGTCGCCCTTGGCCAGCTCACCGAGGATGCCGAGGATACCGCCAGCGCGGTTCTCCTCCTGTATGCTGTATTTCTGCCAGTTGGGCGAGAGTTTGCAGAGGAAGGGCACCTTGCGGCTCAGAGCGTCGATGTCCTTCATGGTGAAGTCCACCTCGCCCTCCTGGGCTACGGCCAGAAGATGGAGTACGGTGTTGGTCGATGCACCCATGGCGATGTCGAGAGTCATGGCATTGAGGAATGCCTGACGTGTGGCTATGGAGCGAGGCAGTACGCTGTCGTCGCCATCCTCATAGTAGGCCATGGCGTTCTTTACAATCTGCTTGGCTGCATCCTTGAACAACTGTATGCGATTGACGTGGGTAGCAAGGATCGAACCATTGCCTGGGAGGCTAAGACCAATGGCTTCGGTGAGTGAGTTCATCGAGTTGGCAGTAAACATGCCCGAGCATGCGCCGCATCCGGGGCAAGCGCGATGCTCTATCTGCTCGAGTTCCTCGTCGCTGACCGTCTTGTCGCCACCGCTAATCATGGCAGTGATGAGGTCTGCGTTTTGGCCCTTCCACTCACCGGCCTCCATGGGGCCTCCGCTGACGAAGACGGCGGGAATATTGAGTCGCATAGCAGCCATGAGCATACCAGGTGTGACCTTGTCGCAATTGGAGATGCATATCATGGCGTCGGCCTTGTGGGCATTGACCATATACTCCACCGAGTCGGCAATGACGTCGCGGCTGGGCAGCGAGTAGAGCATGCCGTCGTGGCCCATAGCGATGCCGTCGTCGACGGCGATGGTGTTGAATTCGGCTGCATAGCAACCCATCTTTTCTATCTCTTGCTTGACAATCTGCCCTATTTCGTGGAGGTGTGTATGTCCGGGTACGAACTGCGTAAAACTGTTGACCACCGCGATGATGGGCTTGCCAAACTGTTCGCGCTTCATGCCGTTGGCTACCCACAGTGCGCGGGCACCAGCCATACGACGACCCTCAGTGCATACAGCACTTCTAAGTTTGTTTTTCATATATATATTATGTGTTGTTAGTCTTTTTACCTACGTTTGTGACGGCAAAGGTAACATATTTTGTTATATCAGCAAAACGAAAACGAAAATATTGATAACATTTTTTAATATCGCAGCCTATTTAACTTTACACCAGTAAAGAATCTTGCCGTGCAAACTAACACTTTGCACCACAGCGTCTTTTAGCGAATAAGGAATAATACTTGAGGCGGGCAAGGGAGAAGGACGAGGCAAAGGATCGCCCCGCACAATGACTCCTGGGGAGGGAGAGGGATGGTGATTCGATCGACATAAGTGACGTAGTTGGTACCCAGGGCAAAGGCCAGGGCATAATTTCTTTACACACATATTCCCCGATTAAACCCTCTCCCCCGAAATGCATCTTAAAGAACGTAAAAAGATAGGAGCAGAGGAGATGAAAACGAAGAAAATTCAGTTACTTTGCACACAAATTACTAAACACATCATAATGATATGAAACATCCATTGCTCATGACCATGGCACTGGCAGCAGCGCTCAGCATCCCTACAGAGGCCGCAGCCAGAGTATGGGACCTCAACCAATGCCTGGCCTATGCACAGGAGCACAATATCCGCGTGCAGAAGAACAGGCTGACCGAGCAGACCGCCCAGGAGGACCTCAAGCAGAAGCGAGCAGCACTCTGGCCCAGCGTCAGCGCCAGTATCAACCAGGGCGTCAACTACCACCCATTTCCCGAGTCGTATACCGACGCCAGCGGACTGACCTACAACGTCAGCAAGAAGGCCATCTACTCGGGCTCGTATGGCATCAACGCCAATTGGACCCTGTGGAACGGAGGCGTGAACCAAAACAACATCAAAGCGCAGGAGATACAAAACCAGCTCTACCAGCTCGCCACCGAGCAGAGCCAGCTCGCACTCCAGGAGCAGATAGCACAGCTCTACGTACAGATAATGTACTGCCAAGAGGCCACCAAGGTCAACGAGACCCTGCTCACCACGGCACGCAAGCAGTATGACAGAGGCGTGGAGATGAAGCGATACGGACAGATAGCCAAGGCTGACCTGGCACAACTCGAGGCACAGGTGGCTGCATGCGAATATAATGTGGTGAACAGCCAGACGCAGGTGGCCAACTTCAAGCGCCAGCTCAAGGCATTGCTCGAGCTCGACATGAACGAGGACTTCGACCTCCAGGGACAAACTCCTGCTGACGAGAGCGTTATGCAACCCATACCCGCTATGCAGGATGTTTATGCCTACGCCCAGGCCAACCGCCCTGAGATGCGCACCGCAGAGCTCAGCCAGAAGGCAGCCGAGATCAACGAGGAGATAGCCCGAGGAGGCATGATGCCCACCATCAGCCTCGGAGCCAACGTGGGCGACAGCCACAACACCAACGGACACGGCGCACAGATGAAGACCAACCTCAACCTCAGCGCCGGACTCACCGTCAGCATACCTCTGTGGCAGCAGCGACGCAACATCACCAATGTCAACAAGGCCAAGATGCAGCGCATCGATGCTCAACTCGACCTGGAGGACACACGCAACACCCTCTCGAGCACCATCGAGCAGTATTGGCTCGACGCCACCAACGGGCAGCACAACTTCCAGGCAGCGCAGACACGTGTGGAGAGCCAGCAGGCCAGTTATGAGTTGCTCAACGAGCAGTTTAGCAACGGACTCAAAAACATCGTGGAACTCCTCGAAAGTCGCGACCAACTCGTCAGCGCCAAGCAGGATATGCTGCAGGCTAAATACACCACACTGCTCAACATACAGCTACTCAAACTCTACGGAGGAGACACCATCAACCTATGACCATTATCCCAGATATGAAGAAACTATATATCGCTTGCATAGCATTCGCCGCCATGATGGCACTGACATCATGCGACAAGAAGACAGAGACAGAATATACCACCACCAAGATAGAAAGAGGCGACGTGGTCAATAGCGTCACAGCCACCGGTACCATCGAACCCGTGGTCAGCGTAGAGGTAGGTACGCAGGTGAGCGGTATCGTGCGCCGCATCTACGTAGACTACAACAGTCACGTAGAGGCCGGACAGGTCATTGCCGAACTCGACCGAGCCAACCTCATCAGCGAACTCAACAGTGCTCGTGCACAGCTCGCCAGCGCCAAGGCCCAGCTCGAGGGACTGATGCGCAATGCCGACGGAGCACGCGCACAGCTCGCCAGCGCCAAGGCCACCGTCAAGGCTGCACAGGCCAACCTGGCCAGTCTGCAGAGCAAACTGAGCTACCAGAAGACCAACTACGAGCGTCAGAAGAACCTCTTCGACCGCGGCCTCATCAGCCACGATGCCTATGACCAGGCACATCTGGCCTACATCAACGCTCAGCAGGCCGTGACACAACAGCAGGAGTCGGTGGCCAGCCAGCAACAGCAGGTGGAGAATCAGGAGCAGGTCATCGCCAGCCAGCATGCCAGCATCGAAGCACAGCGACAGAGCATCAAGATGCAGGAGGAATACGTGAAGAAGGCTGAGACAAACCTCGGATATGCCACCATCACCAGTCCCATCAGCGGCACCGTGCTCAGCAAGGAGGTCGAGGAGGGACAGACCGTGGCATCAAGCTTCAACACCCCCACCCTCTTTAAGATAGCGCAAGACCTGACCGACATGCGCGTCATCGCCGACGTCGACGAGGCCGACATAGGCAATGTGAAGGAGGGACAGCGCGTCACCTTCACCGTCGATGCATTCCCCGACGACCTCTTTGAGGGCGAGGTGACACAAGTGCGCCAGGAAGCCACCACAGAGAGTAACGTGGTGACCTACGAGGTGGTGATCAGCGCCCCCAACGCAGACCTCAAGCTCAAGCCCGGACTCACAGCCTCGGTCACCATATATACTATGGAGGTCAAGGACGTGCTCAAGTTGCCCCTCAAGGCCCTCAAATATACCCCAAATGCCGAAATCCTCAACGAGGGTGAGACCATCGACGACTGTAAGGCCAGCCAGAAGGTGTGGGTAAGACGAGGCACCACCATCAAGGCGCTGCCCGTCACCACAGGCTTTACCAACGGTATCGAGACAGAGGTGAAGGGCGCACTCAAGGCTGGCGATGAGGTCATCACCGATGCCATAGCAGCCATGGAGCCACAGGGCGAGGAGCCAAAGAACCCCTTCCAGCCACGCCCCAAGGAGAGAAAGAACGGCAACAAACCAGGAATGAGCGGACATGGAAAATAACAGAAAAGTAGTCATCGAACTCGACAACGTGAAGCGCGACTTCCAGGTGGGCGACGAGACCGTACACGCCCTCAGAGGAGTCAGTTTCAAGATTCACGAGGGAGAGTTCGTCACCATCATGGGCACATCGGGCAGTGGTAAGAGCACCCTGCTCAACCAACTGGGATGTCTCGACACCCCCACCAGCGGAGAGTATATACTCGACGGCACCCCCGTGCGCAAGATGAAGCGCTCGCAGAGGGCCGTGCTGCGCAACAGAAAGATTGGATTCATCTTCCAGAACTACAACCTGCTGCCTAAGACCACCGCTGTGGAGAACGTCGAGTTGCCCCTCATGTACAACAAGACCTACAACAAACGACAGCGCCGCGAGGCAGCCATCAAGGCCCTCCAGGCTGTAGGTCTGGGCGACAGACTGGAGCATAAGAGCAACCAGATGTCGGGAGGACAGATGCAGCGCGTGGCCATTGCCCGTGCATTGGTCAACGATCCCGCCGTTATCCTGGCCGATGAGGCCACCGGTAACCTCGACACGCGCACCAGTTTCGAGATACTCGTGCTCTTCCAGAAGCTACACCGTGAGGGACGCACCATCATCTTCGTGACCCACAATCCTGAGATAGCACAGTATAGCAGCCGCAACATCATGCTCCGCGACGGCAAAATACGCGAGGACGTCATCAATACCAACATCCTCGACGCCGCAGAGGTGCTCGCACAGTTGCCGAAGCCACAGGATGACTAAATCAACCCCCTCCCTTCCTCCACGAGGGGAGGAGTTGCAATCAAACAATCTCACCCCACCTCCCTCCCCCGGGAGGGCTGGGGTGGGGTCTTACCTTCAACATCTATGAGTTTTATCAATCTACTACGTGTGGCCATCACGGCCATATTGAGCAACAAGTCGCGTACGCTGCTCTCCACACTGGGCATCATCATCGGTGTGGCGGCCGTTATCACCATGATGGCCATCGGTGAGGGTTCGAAGCAGAGCATACGCAAGGAACTCTCTAAGTGGGGCACCAACCTTGTGAGCATCCACCCCGGAGCCGACATGCGAGGAGGTGTCAAACGCGACCCCTCGAGCATGCAGACACTCAAGCTGGCCGACTACGAGACCATACAGCGAGAGGCCACGCTCATCACACACATCAGTCCTGAGGTGAACTCCTCCGGACAGGTCATCTATGGTGCCAACAACACCACGACCACTATCTACGGCGAAAACACCGACTACCTCACCATCAAGCTCTGGACCATCGAGGAGGGCGACTGCTTCACCGAAGACGATGTGCGCAAGAGCGCCAAGGTATGCGTGGTGGGACGCACCGTGGTCGAGGAACTCTTCGGCGACAAGAACGCGCCCTGCATCGGCAAGACCATCCGATTCAAGAGTATCCCCTTCCGCATCGTGGGCGTCCTCAAGAGCAAGGGTTACAACTCGTGGGGCATGGACCAGGACAACCTCCTCATAGCCCCCTACACGACCGTGATGAAGCGCATCGCTGCCCAAACGTACTTCAGCAGTTTCCAATGTAGTGCCGTCTCAGAGGAGAAGAGCGACGACGCCATCGACGAACTCACCCAGATACTGCGCCGCAGTCACAAACTCAAAGAAGGCGCTGAGGACGACTTCAACATACGTTCACAACAGGAGATGATGGAGACCATGAGCACCACCATGACCACCATCCAGACCGTGCTCGTAGTGGCAGCAGCCTTCTCGCTCCTCGTGGCTGGTATCGGCATCATGAACATCATGCTCGTGAGCGTCACCGAGCGCACCAAGGAGATAGGTCTGCGCATGAGCGTGGGAGCACGTGGCAGAGACATCAGCCGCCAGTTTCTCATCGAGAGTATCATGATCAGCCTCACCGGAGGCTTCATCGGCATCATGCTCGGCTACATGCTTTCGTGGGCAGCCATGTCAGTGGGATTCCCCACCAGTGTGCCCCTCTGGAGCGTGGTGGTCAGCTTTGGTGTATGTGCCCTCATCGGTCTGTTCTTTGGCTACATCCCTGCCCGCAAGGCTGCCACCATGGACCCCATCGAGGCCATCAGATACGAATAAGCAGCCCCCCGCCCTCCCTGGAGGGAGGGGGCCACAAAATCTCTCCTACACAATGGTATCGCCCCTTTGGCTCCCGTTTGACTCCCCTTAAAAACCTTTACTCCCCCTCACCTTTTCGCGTTTCACTTTATTTGTGTATCTTTGCACCCAAAAGCAAACAAAAACAAAAGAAAAACCTATGAAGAAACTCCTCTTTGCGATACTCCTCAGCCTGCCCATCATGGCCGTGGCTGGTGGCGATGACGCCAAGTATCTGGCTGGTGCCGTGCCTCAGAAGGACGGCATCGTAGTGTTTGAGAAATCATTCTCCGTGCCCGGCAAGACCAAGGCACAGATGCACGACATGCTCAAGACCTACCTCACACAGCTCGTCACCCAGTCGATACCCGGCCCCACAGCCTATGCACGCATGAATATGGACACCCCCGACACCATCGCCGCACGATGCTGCGAGTGGCTCGTGTTCAAGAAGAAGCCCCTCTATCTGGACCGTGCGCGCATGCGCTACCAGATTAATGCCTTCGTCTCGCCCGGCAAGGCACGACTCCAGGTCACACAGATATCTTATTATTATGAGGAGGACAACGAGGGCATGGGAGGCAAGGTAATCCGCGCCGAGGAGTGGATCACCGACAGCGAGGCTCTCAACAAGACCCAGACTAAGCTCTATCCACGCAGTGGCAAGTTCCGCCGCAAGACCATCGACCGCGTCAAGGAAATCTTCGAAGGAGCCATGGATTGCGCCGAGGAGCAGGCCGAGAAGCAGGTAGAGCAGCCCGTGCAGAAGAAGCGCAACCACGTCGTGGAGGATTGAGCCGTCGGTTGTATCTGCAACCAAGAGCATCAAAAGGCCTCAACCATTCGCTATCAGACAGATACGCATGGCTGAGGTCTTTCATTTTGCCACATTTACCCCTTAATATTCGTTGCATTTGAAAAGAAAAGACGAAGAAAAGAGAAATAATGACTAATTTTGCAGTGTGGAAACAAATAAAGACACGACTCCGAACTCACCTGCAGAAGCCGCTCAACACTACCAGATGGGTAACGCCTTTCGGAAGAAGGGCGACTGGCAGCATGCCATAGAGCATTATAATATGGCCATCGAACTGGACCCCGACACTCCCGCCGTGGAAGCCAAAGAGATGCTCATGCAGATACTCGAGTTCTACCACAAAGACAGTTTTAACCCTTAACAGGGACAAGGCAATAAGTCGACAAGACAATAAGTCAGCAAGACAACAGGTCAAGTCAATAAGACAACAACGAGAATGGGAAAAATTAAAGGAGCCATCGTGGTGAATACCGAGAGGTGCAAGGGATGCAGACTGTGTGAAATGGCCTGTCCCCTCCACCTTATCAGTATGTCGCGACGAGCCGTCAATCACAAGGGATACTGCTATGCAGAGCAGCACGACGCAGAGTTGTGCAATGGATGCACCAGTTGCGCCATCGTGTGTCCCGACGGTTGCATCACAGTATACAGAGCAAAAGACAATGAATAAGAATTCCGAAGATATCGTGCTGATGAAGGGCAACGAAGCCATTGCTCACGCAGCCATACGCTGTGGATGCGACGGTTATTTCGGTTACCCCATCACACCACAGAGCGAGATCATCGAGACCCTGGCTCTGGAGAAGCCCTGGGAGACCACAGGCATGGTGGTGCTACAGGCTGAGAGCGAACTGGCCAGCATCAATATGGTCTACGGAGGCGGCGCCACAGGCAAGCGCGTCATGACCTCATCATCGAGCCCAGGCGTGGCACTGATGCAGGAGGGTATCACCTACATGGCCGGAGCCGAGATACCCGGAGTCATCGTCAACGTGCAGCGTGGAGGCCCAGGCCTTGGCACCATACAGCCCAGTCAGGGCGACTACAACCAGAGCACACGAGGCGGTGGCAATGGTGACTACAACGTCATCGTGCTCGCACCAGCCAGCGTGCAGGAGATGGCCGACTTTGTCGATCTCGCCTTCACCCTCTCATTCCGCTACCGCAATCCAGCCATCATACTCTCAGATGGTGTCATCGGACAGATGATGGAGCGTGTCGTGCTACCACCCTTCAAACCACGCCGCACCGAAGAGCAGATCAAGGCCGAATGTCCATGGGCTGCCTTAGGTCGCACCAAGGATCGCCCTCGCAACGTGCTCACATCCCTCGAACTCGACCCTGGCAAGCAGGAGGAGGTCAACCTCCGTCTGCAGCGCAAGTATGCCGAGATAAAAGCCCGCGAGGTGCGCTATGAGGAATACCTGACAGAGGATGCCGAGTATCTCATCGTGGCTTTTGGCAGCGCAGCCCGCATCGCCCAGAAGAGCATCGAGGACTGTCGCCGTCAGGGCATCAAGGTGGGTCTGCTTCGCCCCATTACCCTTTGGCCCTTCCCCACTGAGCGCATCAAGCAACTCGCCGAGCAGGTGAAGCACATACTGGCTGTGGAGATCAACGCAGGCCAAATGGTCAACGACATCCGTCTCGCTGTCGAGGGACGCACACCCGTGAGCCACTATGGCCGCATGGGAGGCATCCTGCCCACCCCCGACGATATCAACAACCAAATCAACACATTACTCTAAAATGGCTTACACCAAAGAAGATACCGAGGCACTCGAAGAGCAAGTGGCACGCATCAGAGCCAAGCGCAACGGAGGTTTCAACCGCGACAAGCTGCGCACCATACTCAATACCATATTCATCCTCGGCGCCATCATCGGACTCGCCATCTACTTCCTTCAGCCCGAGTCGCGCATCAATGGCCTCTACATCATCGGAGCATCGATGATTGTCAAGGTGATCGAATTCGTGGTGCGATTCTTTTAAAGGGCTATAAAGGGTAATAAAGGGGAGTAAAAGAGCTATAAAGGGACATCACTCCCGCCATCACCAGCAAGACATTTGTCACTTTCTCTCCCTTTAACTCCACTTTTATGCTCTTAAGACCCTTAAAAACAACCTACGATACTAATTTGTAAATGAAAAGAGAAGACATCATACGCCCTGAGCACCTCGTCTACGAGAAGCCCTCGCTGCTCAACGACACGCCTATGCACTACTGCCCTGGTTGCAGTCACGGCATGGTGCACAAGCTCGTGGCCGAAATCATCGAGGAGATGGGCATGACGGACAAGACCATAGCCATTTCGCCTGTGGGATGCGCCGTCTTTGCCTACAACTATATCGACGTGGACTGGATAGAAGCTGCCCACGGACGCGCCCCAGCCATCGCTACGGCTACCAAGCGTATGTGGCCCGACCGACTCGTCTTCACCTATCAGGGCGACGGTGACCTGGCCTGCATCGGTACGGCCGAGACCATCCACGCCCTCAACCGCGGTGAGAATATCACCATCATCTTCATCAACAATGCCATCTATGGCATGACGGGTGGACAGATGGCTCCCACCACCCTCATGGGCATGAAGACAGCCACCTGTCCCTATGGTCGCCAGGCCGACCTCCACGGTTTCCCGCTCAAGTTTACGGAGATAGCCGCATCGCTCGAGGGCACCGCCTACGTGACACGCCAGGCCGTCCACACCGTGGCAGCCATACGCCGCACCAAGGCAGCCATACGCAAGGCCTTTGAGACCAGCCTTCAGGGTCGCGGTTCGTCGCTCGTCGAGGTGGTGAGCACCTGCAACGCGGGATGGAAGCTCTCGCCGGTAGAGGCCAACAAGTGGATGGAGGAAAACATGTTCCCCTACTACAAGCTCGGGGATTTGAAAGACAACACGATATAGTATAAATGAAGAAAGAAATCATCATAGCAGGATTCGGAGGCCAGGGTGTCCTCTCGATGGGTAAGGTGCTGGCCTACGCAGCCCTCATGGAGGGCAGAGAGGTGACATGGATGCCCTCATACGGTCCCGAACAGCGCGGAGGTACGGCCAATGTGACCGTAATCATCAGCGATGAGGCCATCTCGTCGCCCATCCTCAACACCTTCGATGTGGCCGTCATTCTCAACCAGCCCTCGCTCGAGCGTTTCGAGCAGGCCATCAAGCCCGGAGGCACGCTCATCTACGACCCCTACGGCATCTGTGTGCCCCCCACACGCACCGACATCTCCATCTACACCATCGATGCCATGGACCTAGCTGCCGAGATGAAGAATGCCAAGGCCTTCAACATGATTGTGCTGGGAGCCCTGCTCCGCATCTTCGACAGTGGCAACCTGACCTATGTAGAGCAGGCACTGGCCAAGACACTGCCGGAGCGCCATCACCACCTCATACCGGCCAACATTGAGGCCATACGCCGAGGCATGCAGGCCGTGCAGTCACAATCGTCATGACCCACCCCTCCAATGACAGCAATCATCCTACTCACATAAGTATTTCCCTCTATTATCCCTTTCTCCCCCACACGGGGGAGGGGGGCTTTGTTTTTTTATGCATAAGATAAAGAGACTCACACTCCTCATCGCCCTCATATTGATGCCCGCTGCGGCATCGGCCCAGTACAACCTGCGCCAGGCTACACAGGGCGGCACCAATAACAACACCACCCTGAGCGACGACGACTACCAGCAGCGCAAGGCTGACGGCACGACCGGCACCAAGAAGGGCTGGGGCCGCGACACCACGAGCAACTACAAGCCCATACCCATCGGCCTGCGCCAGTGGGTCATCGACGAGCGCCTGGGCGACACCATACCCGCCCAGAACAACGATACCGTGGTGCACCAGTTTTGCAACTTCAACCTCGTGGACGGCTACAATGGCGAGTACTCCCACATCGGCAACGTGGGTTCGCCACGCCTCTCGCGCATCTTCCTCAACCGCCAGGAGCCCTCGCAGCTGGCCTTCCTGCAGCCCTTCGACTTCTTTCTCACCTCGCTGCGCGACTTCCGCTTCACCAACACCCTCTCCCCCATCACCAACCTGGCCTACCATAAGGTGGGCAGCAACCAGCAGGGACAGGACCGCGTGAGAGCCTACTTCGCCAGCAATATCAACAAGCTCAGCGGCATCGGCTTCAAGCTCGACTACCTCTACGGACGCGGCTACTACAACAACCAGACCAACTCGCAGTTTGGCGGCACCGTCTTTGGCTACTATTTGGGCGACAAGTACAACATGCACGCCTACATCAATGCCAACCACTCGAAGATGGCTGAGAACGGCGGTATCGAAAACGACGCCTACATCACCAATCCCCAGAGTTTCCCCCAGAAGTACACCTCGCGCGACATACCCACCGTGTTCGACCAGGTGTGGAACCGCAATGACAACCAGACCTACTACCTGACCCACCGCTACAATGCAGGCCGCTACGTGGAGCGTGAGGTGCCCGACTCGCTGCGCCCCAAGATGCCCAGTGATACAGAACTCCTGGCCGGGCTCAAGGACAGTGTGCGTCAGGCCCTCAAGACCGACTCGCTGCGCCGCCTTGCCGTGATCGACTCGCTGCGCACACGATGGACCAACTCGCTGGTCATCCCCAAGGACTATGTGCCCATCACCAGCTTCATCCACACCCTCCAGATTGACAATCTCCACCACACCAACTACGCACACCGCACCCCCGCCAACTACTACACCCACCACTACTACGGCCTCGACAGCCACGTGGAGGACAAGAACAACACCACGGCTATCCGCAACACGCTGGGCCTGCAGATGCGCGAGGGCTTCAACAAGTGGGCCAAGATGGGCATCACCCTCTTTGCCACCCACGAGCTCCGCACCACCCACCTGCCCGACTCCATCTATGGCGCTCAGGACACGCTGGCGCTGCGCCGCTATCGCGAGAACAACATCTCGGTGGGTGGCGTCATCAGCAAGACGCAGGGCTCGCTGCTCCACTACAACGTCACCGGCGAGGTGTGGCTGGCGGGCGAGGATGCAGGCCAGTTTAAGGTCGACGCTGTGGGCGACCTCAACCTGCGCATACGCCGCGACACGCTCCAGCTCAAGGTGCACGGCTATGTCAAGAGCCTCAACCCCACCTTCTTCCAGCGCCACTTCCACAGCCAGTTCAGCTGGTGGGACCACGAGGGCATGGACAAGGAGTTCCGCGAGCGCATCGAGGGTTGGCTCTCGCTGCGACGCACCCGCACCAGTCTGCGTGTAGGATTTGAGAACATCAACAACTACACCTACCTGGCAATGCAAAACAGCCTCCTCTCTGGCCGTCAGCCCAGCACACTCACCACCGACTACAGCCACAACATAGAGTCGCTCCAGGCCACCCACGGCATACAGGTCTTCAGCGCTTCGCTCAATCAGGACTTCAAGTTTGGCCCCCTGCACTGGGACAACGAACTGACCTTCCAGCACACCACCAACGACAACGTGCTGCCCCTGCCCGCCTTTAATGCCTACAGCAATCTCTACCTCGTGTTCCGCATTGCCAAGGTGCTGCGCGTGCAGCTCGGTGGCGACATACGCTACTTCACCAAGTACTATGCCCCCGACTACTATGCCAATGTGCAGCAGTTTGCCGTACAGGACCCTACCTGTCCCCGCGTGCGCTGCGGCAACTACCCCATCATCAATGCCTATGCCAACCTCCACATCAAGCATTGCCGCATCTATGCCAGCGTCAACCACGTCAATGCCGGCAGAGGCCGCTACTTCCTGGCACCCCACCACCCCATCGACCCGCTCAACATCCACTTCGGAGTGAGCTGGAACTTCTTCGACTGACAGCCACTGCTAAGTGAAAAACATTTCACGTTGAGAGCTAAACTGTTGCCCCCCGCATAACGGCCCAAAAAGGTGACCCCATCGCTGCGATGAGGTCACCTTTTCTATATGTATCACCTATTCACTCCTGGGCCTCTCCCTCCTGCGAAGTCGTGGCGAGGGGCTTCAGCATGGCCCGCTTGTAGCGTGTGATTTCGATGTTGAGGATGTCGATGAAATTGGCATACGGCTCCTCGCCGTAGACGATGGCCAGGGCATTGACCTTGCGCACCAGGTCGCGATAGGCCATGGAGGCTGCCAGTCTGGATGCCGGGGCCTCGCCCACCTTGGCGGCGGCGCGCTCTTGGGTGCGCATCAGCTTGTGGGCCTTGAGGCGATCGTTGGCCTCGTCCATGGCCACCACGGCGGGCATGAGGCCCAGCGTGTTGACGGCCTCGGCAAACTCTCCGCGCAGGTCGCTACAGAGGTGGCCCAAGAGGCCCGTCTCCTTGTCCATCTGGTCCTCGGCCCTGAGCCGATAGTCCTTGATGCGCTGCCACACGAGTTTTGCAGCCTCGCTCTTGTCGGGCAGCGGCATCTGCAGGAAGGCCTTCACCGCCTGCCTGAAACTGCGGTAGAGCCTGTCGCGCTCCTCGTCGGCCTGCGCTATCTCGTTGCTGGCAAAGCTCTTGCGCGAGATGACCAGCGCCAGCCTCTCGCGCTCCACGGCGCTCTGCAGTCGTGCATACTCCGCAGCCGCCTGCTCGCGTATCACGTCCTCGTGCTCCAGCAGTTGCATCACAGTGGTGAGGAAGGACATGTGTAGGGCCTTCTGCATACGTCTCTGATTGATTGACTTTATCTCTTTCATGGCATTCTGATGTAATTACGGCGCTAATATACGCAAATCAGTTAACTCATATCAGTCGACAGACCAAAATACATTACTGTTTATGAAAATTTAGCATTTCCGGTCCTATTCATGCACTATGTTTACAAACATTAGGACTTTTCACATCACAAAGATTAATTTGTTTGCAATCAAGGATAGGTTTTCAATACAAAATGGTGTCTTGATCGCGATCAATGATGTGTTTTCACTGCAAAAAGTTGTCTTGTTCGCGATCAAGGATGTGTTTTCACTGCAAAAAGTTATCTTGATCGCGATCAAGAAAGGGTTTTCACTGCAAAAAGTTATCTTGATCGCGATCAAGAAAGGGTTTTCACTGCAA
>CALZKW010000027.1 GCA_945788095.1 uncultured Prevotellaceae bacterium
GCAAAATTTTCCTCGCGATGTAGCAAATCTTGCCTCTTGGGACACTCTTACAAGGCTCAAAATTTTAACATTTGGTAATGGTAAAATTCCATAAACCATAAACAACAAACCTTTTAGGTCTTCACTTAAGACAAGCCTTGGTCATCACTTATGACCGGCTTTGGTCTTAACTTATGACTAAAAAAAGGACAAGAAAACGGCTCACTGGGAAAAGCCTGTGTTTGCAAATTGGAGTTTAGGGGGAGTTGCGGGGTATAAAATATCAATAAAGAAAAATAAATAAGAGACGATAAAAATAGGAGATAATAAATAAAAAGAGGATGATAAAGGGTGGAGGCAGAAGGCATACACTCGTCAATCAATATCAGTATTTTTGAATTAAACGACATTCCCTATGTTAAAATCGCGCTCTAACACTATTTTATGCCGCCGAAATGCGCGATATTTGTTGGAAAATGATTACTTTTACAGCCAAAAGCTGCGATTCTCTGCTGTACTCAGCATAGCTCAAGCGAGCTTGGCTCTGCGCTCGTTTGCAAGAGAGCGGTCGTTCAAAGAGCGCGAACAACAAACGCGATACTATTCAAATTATAAGATAAAGACATCGCTATGCCAGAACTTCCGCCACTATGATACCACGCATCAAAGCCCTCAAGGCGATGGATAACTTCCTCCATGCCGTTGAGTTTGACGATAGTCACAAGGTAATCTATGATGTAAAGGAAGACATAGAGACGTTGCCTACTTTCCGTGCCCTCAAAGAGGTGTATGGATTGTTCAACAAGTACAATTGGACAGTAGCCGCACCTGCGTCTATTGGAACGATGAAATCGACCTTGTCAGCGATTCAATCTAAGAATACGGGGTAGCAGCGTAATGAAAAATTATTAAAATAGCATAAAGTTAAACAATTAAATCCAAACAACATGGAAGATATTATAGTAAGCGTACCTAAGTCTGATGCACAATTCGTTGCTCGACTGCTGGAGAAAATGGGCTACTGCATTCGAAACAGGAAGCTCAAAGGGAGCAACGCTCCCACGTTCCGCGAACTGTTTGAACGCGCCCAGCAAGAGTCTTCCATGGATCACGAGTGGACTCTTGACGAGATAAATGCTGAGATTAAAACCGCACGTCAGGAAAGGAGTCAATAATGTATGCAGTAATTGATACCAACGTGTTCGTGTCGGCTCTGATAACAAAGAACCCAGAGTCGCCCACACGCCTCGTCTATGACTTCATCGACAATGGAGAGATTATACCTCTGTACAACGATGAAATAATCGCAGAATACAAGGAGGTTCTCTCGCGTCCTAAGTTCAAGTTGAGTCAGGAGATAATAACTGCATTACTTTCACTTGTAGTTGAGCATGGCATCAGTTCCGACCGCTTTGCATACTCAGAGACGATGATAGACGAGAAGGACAGAGTCTTTTATGAGGTTTCACTCTCTGTAGAAGATTCATTCCTCGTAACGGGAAACCTCAAACATTTCCCTGCAACTCCACAAGTCATCACTCCACATCAAGTGGTAGAATTACTGAAGAAATAACATAACGTCAAACAATGTCCCTCATGCAAGGGATAACTATGTCCTGACAAAACAAAAATCGACTCAAATAACGACAAAACTCCCCCCACAATGCTGATGAGGGCAACCTCTGAAGGCATACACTCGTCTATCAATCTCAGTTATTTTGAATTAAACGACATTCCCTAAATACATTCAGCAACACGAGGCGCATGAATGCACAAAGCACTTCAAAGGTGCATTGGAATAAAATCAAATGAGGAGTATGCTGGTTTGACATACTCCTCATCAAACTACTTGATGGTTAAAATCTTTCTGCGAGTTTCTTCAGTTCTTCGCTATTGAATTGACCGACGTGGAAGGCGTTCTCGATGAGTTTGCCTTCCTTGTTCACGAGTGCTCCACGAGGGATGGCTGTGAAGTTTATCATCGCTTTAAGTTGCTTCCATTCGTTCTGTGTGACGTAAACATGCTCGCCCTTGATGTCGTTCTCGCCCATCCACTTCTCTGCAGAAGGCTTCTGGTCTTCGGTTGTGATGTAGATGAACTT
Organism: uncultured Prevotellaceae bacterium; assembly: GCA_945788095.1. Classification (GTDB taxonomy): domain Bacteria; phylum Bacteroidota; class Bacteroidia; order Bacteroidales; family Bacteroidaceae; genus Physcousia. The sequence goes on from CALZKW010000027.1 coordinate 2,082, forward strand.
GACATTCTCGTCCTTCATCTCCTTGACAAGCGTTTTCTGGCTCATCATTCCTGATCGGCAAGGTCCGCAGCCCATCCCCCAGAAGTCGAGGAAGAGAGTGTTTCCCTTGTATGGAGAGACGAGCTTGTTCCAAAGTGCCTGTTGCTCTTCTGTCCAGTTGTTGCTATTGTCGGCAGCGGAAGCATCTGTTGCTTTCACGAATTTACGGTACTCACCTACGATGGCCTGTGCTACTTCAACATTCTGAATACCAGCCAATGCTTCACCTACATCCTTTGCCACAGCATCAAGACCTTCTTCACGATTCTCTGCAAGCTTACCAAGTTTGTCTTCTTTTTGAGTTTCCTCTAAAATTCTCACGATATGTTGTGAGAGACTGAGGTCTTTCATGAACGTGCCTGCCATGCCATAATCATCGCGAAGACGTTGGCTATAATGGTTTTCATCAACCTTAACTGTCTCCCACGAGAAGAGCAGAGGACCAAAGAGTGTACGGTTGACGAACACCCACTGGTTGCTTTCGCTCAGGACAAGAGGATTGTTGTAGATTAGTTCCTGGTTCTTCAGCAGAGTGCCATAGACGGTTTGAAGGTCAAGCTTTACATAATTAGGATTCGTTTCACTATTCCAACTGCCATCATCATTCTGTGTATAGGTATTTGCCTTGCGTGTATAGCTTGACACCACATCCTCTATCTCAATACACTTGTTTGTCAGGATCGAAATCATTACGAGGTCTTTGCCACGGGTGCTGAGCGGAGAATTGATGAGAGCCTGACGGAGTTCCTCGTCAGCAATGATCTCGTTAGTCTGGTTTGCCCAACGCTCAAGGAGTGCTTGGGTGGCATCCTTTCCTTTTTCTATAGTAGCCTGAGCCTTGTCGTACTTGTATTCTTTCCTGCCATATTTCTCCATGAACTTTGGCAGAAGAGTGTTTATCATTGCCGACTCGCTATTGCCACGGAAAGTCTTGAAGCGAGGCCCCGAACCATCTGGAGCGGACTCTATGGTGGAGAACATCTCTAATGTGTCGCCTGGAGCTATGAACACATCACCAAAAGGCATGGTGAAAACAAACTGCGCATAAGGAATGTTCAGGTCGAGGGTGTAGCAGCTGTCCTCGTCCATAGACACTACAGAGTTCTCTTCCAGATTGGTTATCTGGTTTGTCACTCTTGCCGAAGCATTTGGAAGTATGCTTGCAAGCTCCTTTGGTATCTTTGCTACGTGAATCTTAAGCTGCGCCTTGCCGCTTTCAATAGCTCCCTTGTAAGGCTCGTTGCTGAACTTCCATTCATTGTCAGGGGTGAAAGGCAGGGTCATATAATAGTCGTAGTTGAGCGATCCCGGGTCGAAGCCCTTCGCCTTCTTGCTCACTTTCTTCTTCGGTTGTAGCTTTATGCCATAGTAGTTGCCAAAAGGATTATTGCCAACCTCTATATAATTGAACTCCTTGACATTGGCGCCGAGAGGTTCGAAATATACCGTGCAAGGCATTTCTTTGGTAACTCGCTCGTAAGCCTTGATGCCTTCCACGCGGAGGAACTTAAATTCCTTGCCGGTGTTGCGGTCGGTGAGCACCGTGTTGCTGATGATGGAGCTGCCCGGCATGAGTGTGCCACGAACGATGGTAGCCTCTTTTGTCAGTTCAACCTCTGTAATTGTCATCCACGAAGCAGCGTATTCAATCTCTGGGTTCTTGATTACTTTACCTGCCAGCATTTGTAGCGAGATAAGTAATGTCAACAATGTTGCCGTAATAAGTCTCATATTATTTCACTATTTTTGATTATTTGATGCTGCAAAGTTGGGTAATAGATTTATAACCACCAACTAAATGCACAACTTTAACTTTTATTGTGTATAAAGATTTGTTGGTTAGTTATAAATTTATTACCTTTTCACTCGGTAAAACTAACAAGGAATTGAAGTGTCAATTCTACGCTCGGTACAAAAAAAACGAATGTTAAAATAATCAAATATTGTGTAACAAGTCTTTGTTTGTCAGATAATTATCGCTCCACGTCCGTGGACGAATTATGGACGGTAAAATACAAAATGGCAGGTTCAACAGCAAAATCTATATTGAAAATCAGTAAGTTTGCGGAGCGAAAGTTAGTCAGTTGAATCCCTCTCTCTCCGCAAGAAAGCGTCCAATCAGAAATGATTGGACGCTTTTTCGTTCTTCATACATTAGTAAAAAAAGGAGGTTCCTCCGGGGGCATCTCCATGTCATTGGTAAGAAGCGGTATTAGTCTGCTCCTTGTTTTCTTTATGTCCACATAAGATTAGCTACACCGCCCCATTGTTAATTATTAATTATTATTTGTTCATTGTTAACTGGTTATTTGTTACCCACGTTGCCCACCTTGATGAGATACTCGGCAATCTGCACGGCATTGAGGGCAGCACCCTTCTTGATCTGGTCGCTGACGAGCCAGAAGGTCAGACCACAGGGGTTGGCCAGGTCCTTGCGCACACGGCCCACAAAGACGTCGTCGCAGTTCTCATGAAAGAGAGGCATGGGGTATACCTTGTTGGCGGGATCGTCCTCGAGCTGCAGACCGTTGCCCTGACGCACTGCCTCCTTGAACTGCTCCACGCTGACAGGCTCAGCGGTCTCGGCCCAGATGGCCTCGCTGTGACAGCGCAATGAGGGCACACGCACACAGGTGGCACTCACCTCACAGTCGGTGTGCATAATCTTCTTGGTCTCGTGATACATCTTCATCTCCTCCTTGGTATAACCATTATCGGTGAAGACATCAATCTGAGGGATGACATTGAAGGCAAGCTGATAGGCAAACTTGTCCACGGTGGGCTTCTCGCCAGCCAATACCTGGCGTGACTGCTCATAGAGCTCGGCCATAGCGGCAGCACCGGCACCGCTGGCAGCCTGATAGCTGCTCACGTGCACACGGCGGATGTGGCTGATATTCTCGAGAGCCTGCAGGGCCACTACCATCATGATGGTGGTACAGTTGGGGTTGGCAATGATGCCGCGGGGGCGATTGAGGGCATCCTCAGCATTACACTCGGGCACTACGAGGGGCACATCGGGGTCCATACGGAAGGCGCTCGAGTTGTCGATCATCACGGCTCCATGCTTGGTGATGGTCTCGGCAAACTCCTGGCTGGTGCCACCTCCGGCACTGGTGAAGGCGATGTCCACACCCTTGAAGTCGTCATTGTGCTGCAGCAGCTTGACCTCTATCTCCTTGCCTCGGAAGGTGTACTTACTGCCAGCACTACGGCTGCTACCAAAGAGCAGCAGCTCGTCGATGGGGAAATTGCGCTCATCGAGCACTCTCAGGAACTCCTGGCCTACGGCGCCACTTGCACCTACAATTGCTACTTTCATAATCGTGGGGTTGTTATAGTTTGTTCTTATTTGTTGACTTTATTCTTTGGGGTGCAAAATTAGGTAATTTATTACAAATAAGGAGTAAGGAGGCGATATTTTTCAGCAAAATAGCTTACCTTTGCAATGCTAACAAACAGAAATCACCCTACGAGATGCACATCCTAACCCACTTTTTCAGCCATGAGTCAGCGCTTATCACCGACCCCACGTGGATATTCTTCCTCGTGCTGGTCATCATCCTCTTTGCGCCGCTGCTGCTCAAGCGCCTACACATACCCAACATCATCGGACTGATCCTGGCGGGCATCTTAGTGGGCAAATACGGACTCAATCTGCTCGAGCGCGACAGTTCGTTCGAACTCTTCGGACAGGTGGGCATCTACTACATCATGTTTCTCGCAGGCCTCGAGCTCGACATGGGCAGCGTGGCCCGCTATGGGCGCAAGGGAGCCGTCTTCGGAGCCCTCACATTCACCATTCCCTTTATCCTGGGCTACCTGGCAGGTCATGTGGTGCTGGGATTCGGAGTAGCCACCTCGCTGATGCTCTCCTGCATACTGGCCTCGCACACACTGGTGGCCTACCCCATCGTGGGCAACTTCGGTATGGGCAAGCACAAAGCCGTGGTCGTGTCCGTGCTGGCCACAGCCATAGCCACCCTGGCGGCACTGCTCGCCCTGGCCCTCGTGGTGGGCAGCCAGGACCCCGAGGTGGATGCCTGGCACTGGGTGCGCTTCACGCTGGCTTGCCTCACCTATTTTGCGGTGGTCTTCATGGCCCTGCCCCGTCTGGGACGCTGGTTTCTGAGGCGCTACAACGACAGCGTCACGCAGTATATCTTCATCCTTGCCATCGTCTTCCTCAGCGCGGCCCTGGCCTCGCTGGCAGGCCTCGAGGGACTGCTCGGAGCCTTCCTGGCCGGACTGGTGGTGTCGCGCCTCGTGCCCCGCACCTCGCCGCTGATGACGCGCATCGAGTTTGTGGGCAACGCCCTCTTCATCCCCTATTTCCTCATTGGTGTGGGCATGCTCATCGATGTGAGAGTGCTGCTGAGCGACATGCACACGCTCTGGATTGTAGGCGTAATGGTGGTGACGGCCACGGTGGGCAAGCTCATACCCGCCATCCTCATGGGCATCATAGAGCGCAGCGGATGGGCCTCCATCAAGGTCATGTTCGGACTCACCAATGCCCATGCCGCCGGTGCCCTGGCCATCGTGATGATAGGTACCGACCCCAGCGTCAACCTGATGGACTCCACGGTGCTCAACGGTGCCGTCATGGTCATCCTCTTCTCCTGCATCATATCCTCGCTCGCTACGGCCAACGGAGCACGCGACCTGGCCCTGCAGGACACCGACCTCGAGGAAAACCGCGGTTCGTACCACGGCAAGTGCCTCGTGTCGTATAGCCGTCCCGACACGGTGGAGAACATGACGCAGCTGGCCATCCTCATACGCAACCCCTGGATCACCGACAGTCTCATGGGCCTCTCCGTAGACCTCGATGCACCCACCGGACAGACCACCAAGATGGCCGGCAAACGTCTGCTCGAGGAGGCACGCAACATAGCCGCCTCGGCCGACGTACACATGATGACGATGAGCCGTGTGAGCACCAACGTGGCCAGCGGCATACTCCACACCATGCGCGAGAATGAGGTGGGAGAGCTCATCGTGAGCCTCTCAGACCGCGAGACGGGCATGCCCAAGCAGTCCCTGGGCAACGTTATCGACAATGTGCTCTCGGGCTCACACCGCGAGGTGATGGCTGTGCGCACCATCGTGCCCCCGGGCACCTGGCGCCAAGTCATCGTGGCCGTGCCCCAGAAGGCGGAATACGAGGTAGGATTCCTCAAGTGGGTGGAGCATGTATGCCGTATCGGGGAGCAGCTCGACTGCCGCATATCCTACTATGCCCACCAAGACACACTGCCCCACCTCGAGGCCTACATGAAGCAGAAGCACCCCAACGTCAGGACCGAGTTCCAGGCCATGAACCACTGGTCGTCCTTCCACGCCCTGGCACAGATTGTAGGCCCCGACCAACTGATGGTCATCGTCAGTGCCCGCCGAGGCTTCATATCCTATGCCCCCCACCTCAGTTCGCTCCCACAGCAGATAGCCACCCACTTCAGCCACACCAATGTAATGCTGCTCTATCCCGATCAGTGGGGCGAACCATCAGAGACCCTCTCCATCTTTGCACCTAACGGACAAGCCGTGAAGACTCTCTCCCCACTCTCCCTAAAGGGAGGGAACCAAGGGTAGAGCTATGAGATATTTGACCAATTAGACTAATTAGGCCAATTAGCCACCAAAAACTACCACCTAAAAACTAAAGTATGATCAAGCTACGCAATATAACCAAGAGTTTCGGCTCGCTACAGGTGCTCAAGGGCATCGACCTCGACATCGCCAAGGGCGAGGTGGTGAGCATCGTGGGCCCCAGCGGTGCGGGCAAGACCACCCTGCTCCAGATTATGGGCACCCTCGACAGCGCAGACAGCGGCACCGTGGAGATAGAAGGCACCGATGTGGGAGCACTCTCACAGAAGGCCCTGAGCAAATTCCGCAACAAGAAGATAGGATTCGTCTTCCAGTTCCACCAGCTGCTGCCCGAGTTCACAGCCCTCGAGAACATCATGATACCCGCCTTCATCGGAGGCATGGGCAAGCGAGAGGCTAAGGCCAGGGCAGAGGAACTCCTCGCCTTCATGGGACTGACAGACCGTGCCGACCACAAGCCCAACGAACTCTCGGGCGGCGAGAAGCAGCGTGTGGCCGTAGCCCGAGCCCTGGTCAACCACCCCGCCGTGGTCATGGCCGACGAGCCCAGCGGCAGCCTCGACTCGAAGAACAAGGAGGAACTGCACAACCTCTTCTTCCAGTTGCGCGACCAATACGGACAGACCTTCGTCATCATCACCCACGACGAACAGCTCGCCACCCTCACCGACCGCACCATCCATCTCATGGATGGACTGGTGGTATCTGAGTAAATAGGATGTAGGTTACGACTAATTAGTCCAATTAGTCCAATTAGACCTATTAGACCCAAAACCTAAAACCAACAACCAATAATGATACATATCGATCTCGGGCGTATGAATACGCTCAAAGTAGAGAAGGAAGTAGATTTCGGATACTACCTCGACGGAGGCCCCACCTACGGGCGCATACTGCTGCCCCATGGCGAGGTGCGCCACGAAGGCAAACTGCGCCGCGGCGAGGAGGTGGAATGCTTCATCTACCTCGACCAGGAGGAGCGCCTTGTGGCCACCATGCAGCGTCCCTTTGCCCAGGTGGGCCAATTTGCATACCTCGAGGTGGCATGGGTCAACCAGTATGGAGCCTTCCTCAAGTGGGGTCTGATGAAGGACCTCTTCGTGCCCTTCCGCGAGCAGAAGATGCGCATGGAGGTGGGGCAGCGATACATCGTCTACGTCATGCTCGACGAGGAGAGCTACCGCATCATGGCCACAGCCAAGGTGGAGCGCTATCTGCTCAACACGGCCTCGGCCCTGCGTGAGGACCGACGTCGCATGCCCCGCTACAAGGTGGGCGATGAGGTCAGCTGCCTCGTGCAGCAGAAGACCGACCTCGGCTTCAAGGTCATCGTGGACCAGCAGTATGGCGGCGTCATCTACGACACCCAGGTATTTCGCGAGCTCCACACCGGCGACACCCTCCAGGCCTACATCCAGCAGGTGCGACCCGACGGCAAACTCGACCTCATGCTGCAGCGCCCCGGTCAGGATGCAGTAAAGGATTTCAGCGACATCCTGCTCGACTATCTGCGCACCAACAATGGCTACACCGTGCTCTGCGACAAGAGTCCCGCCGAGGACATCTACGCCACGTTTGGCGTCAGCAAGAAGGTCTTCAAAAAGGCCGTGGGCGATCTCTACAAGCGCCGCCTCATCGAGATCAGCGAGGAGGGACTGACCCTCTTGTAAGGGCCATTAAGGGTGATAAAAGGAGAGTTAACTCGCTTCGCTCGTGCTGTAAAGGGACGTTACTTCTGTAAAGGGGGTTGTAAAGAGTAATAAAAACCCTTAAGAGAAGTATCGTCCCTTTAACTTCCTTTTTCAACCCTTAATAGCCCTAAAAAGAGCCCTTTAACTCCCTTTTTCAACCCTTAATAGCCCTTTAGAAAGCGTACGTTCTTCACATGATTGCCCACATACATGGGCACGTAGTCTGACGTAGAGTACCATGCAGGCTTGCCATCCATCCCGTCGTGCACGAGCCGCCCATTGACCTTCAGGCCCTCGAAGGTGACATTGCGCACCTGACGGTGCTCATCATAACCATTGATGATGCTAAGGCTGTGAGGCAGCTGGCCATGATAGCGGATATGGCGAAATGCAACATCTTCCACACCTCGACCGGGTGCGGCACAATACTTTCGGTTGTACCCTACCCTAACCTGTGCCATACAGCCCTGCTCGATCTGAGCGATACGGATGTTGTCGAAAGTGACACCGCGCACCAGATTGTTGTCGCCACAGTTGATGGCCATACAGCCCTGATAGTCCACCTGTGGTTCGGCCTGGCCCAAAATGTCGATATTCTCATAGCGAAGGTCCTCGATGGTGTCTCCCCGCTCTGCATCACCGTGGATACCTATGAAGATAGGATGAGCCACATCGGCCCAAAGCGTAGAGTGGCGCATCGTGACACGACGGGTGCTGCCCCGGAATCCCTTGCGTGTGGCATAGGCCGTGGTACAATCGTCGGAGTTGCGACAGAAGACGCGGTCGAAGAGGATGTCTGAGCAGCCACCGAAGACGTTGAGCCCGTCACCCCAGGCTGGGTGCGAGATGCTGCGCACATCGTGGAGCACCACATCGTGCGACTCACCGATGGGGCAAGTATTGACCACAAGGCCATCTACCAACACATTGCGCGAGCGATAGACATGGCAGCCCTCGTAGCCCCCGGCCGGGCGCGCTATGCCACGCCCCAGGATGCTGACATCCTCGGCATCCTCGATGGCAAAGGTGCCCGAGAAGTAACTGCCGGGAGCAAGATAGACGGTGGTACGGGAGGGCACACGGATGGTGTCCTGGGTGTAGTATCCAGGCTCGTACACCACAAACCTGCGTCCATCGCTCACGGCCCGCCTCTCAGCCTCCTCTCGGCCGACGGGGGGGCTGGAGGTGAAGACAAGGAGATTGCGGGTGATGTCGCCATCCAGTTCCACGCTGACATTTTCAGGCTGGAAGAGCAGAAACTCCACGGTAGAGTCGTTCGGCACATGGGCTACGGTGCCCCGGTAGTCAGGACGGATGCGTGCCGTCATAAACTTCCTGTGCTTGCTGACCACCCGGACAAAGACATCGCCCGTGAAGTCGAACATGCAGTAGCTGATGTCGCTCACCTTGTGTCTACCGCCACCCACGGAGGCATTGACCTTGGCCATGTAGGTGTCCACCCTAGTCCACTCCTCGCTGCTGCGGGGTCGCACATACACGTCGTAGTCGTGCATGAGCGGTGCTCCCTCGGGGGCGGGATAGTGGTAGAGGGCATGGTGCGTAGGCTGCTCCTCGACACCGGGCACCTGGAATCGGCGCCCCTCGGTATTCTCCTCCATTTCGCCCTTTCTTTCTGCCTTGTCCTGCAGCGCAAGCAAACGCTTCGTGTATGGCATATTGAGTCCCTTAACTTTGGTATAATGATAGTAGGCAGGGCGGTAGATATCCCATGTCCTGCCGCGTCCCATCGGGCCTGGTTCGATCCATCCTCCATATAGCCCCGTACAGTCATTCCACGTCTCAAACGGCACGTCGTAGCCAAGGTTGTAACGGGCAGAGTATTCCATGCCGTGCATCAGGCGATTGTCGAACGCGCCCCAGAGGTCGTCACCCTGGCCCCACGCCATCTCGCAGATGTCCGACATGGCCCCCAACCCGAGCTGGGCATGAGCCTGGTCACGCCCCGTCTCTTGGCACTGCCCCGTCTCACCGATGTAACGAGGCAGCGATCCGTTGTCGTAGGCATGGAGGAAATAATCGATGCTGGCCTGGTAGAGTGTGCTATCCTCGAGGAAAATGGCACACGCCATGCGCTGGCGGTTGACGATGGCGCCCCAGTTGCCATTGGCATAGGGACTGTCAGCCTCAAAGCGCTCGATGGTGGGCAGCAGGGCGCGGCGTATCATGGCGGCCCACTCCGGTGTCTGGTGGACCCTCATCAGCGTCATGGCCCTCACCAGATGGTAGGTCTGGATGCAGCACAGCGGAGCATCATGCCCATCGAGGCGCTGCAGCGTGTGTGCGTAGGCATTGATGATAGGCAGGGCATTGGCCGTATCGCCATTTTGGGCAAAGTCGAGAGCGGCCTTCATATCACGCTCGCTGCCCGCCTTGGAGCCACGGTACCGGCCATCGCGAGCCACCACCTCATAGGGGCCCGCCATCTGATAGCCGTCTGTCTGTGCCTGCACATCGAGTGCAAGAGCTACAGAGAGAACCAACGTAAAGATATATCGAAGTATTGACATGGCAGGCCGTGATTATCGAACAAACTTTTTCTTACCATTTATTATATAGATGCCTCTCTGGGGATGGAGCACACGGCGCCCCTGCATATCATAGATGCCACGCTGCCCCAAGGTCGCCTCTGCCTCGATAGCCTCGATGGCCGTGGGGTCGCCCACCTTCTTGCTCGTGGGGCGGCAGTCAGCCAGAGCCTGCACCTCGGCGGATGTCAGCGCCTTGTTGTAGATGCGCAAATTGTCCAGATAGGTGCTGGTCATATAGGCGTCGCTGCTGAAGGGTGAGCGCCCAAGCCAGTTATCCTGCATGAGATAGCCAAAGGTGGTGGGCTTGAGCGAGATGCTGGCGGTGCCTTTCTCCTCCCCGTCGATGTAGAGGGTGGCCGTGGTGGCCTTTTGCACAAGGGTGAGGGTGTGCCACTTGCCGACTGTCATTGACGCATTGGAATTGACCTGACAGGCGTCGCCGTCCTTGATTTCATAGTACCAGTTGTTGCCTCCGGCCTTGTTGACCAGCCCCACATATTGATTAGTGCCATTCGCAAAGGTCCATGCCCAGCAATACGATGAGAGCAGGTTCGAGGAGTTGACACAGATATCGAGTGATATGGTGTAGGAGGTCTTAAGTTTGCTCATCACCTCGGGGCCAATACCCGCCCCCAGGTCCACATACCCCTTGCTTATGCCCGTGTATACGGCCCAGTTGCCATCATCGAGATAGCGACGCTTGGCACTGCCACAGAGAGTAGCAGGATAGTAGCCCATAGAGTCAGGCAGGAGCCCCTCTTCGTCGGGGGCTGCCTCGAAGTCGTGGTAGTAGAGCAGCCCCGTGGTGGGTCGGTCGTCTGTTCTCACCCGGATATGGATGGGCTGCTCGTTGAGCGCTCCACCCTGGTTGATGGTAGTGAGAATGAATGTCGTGTCGCGCTCTATCCTGCCTGTGGTGATGGTGGATGCTGTCGAACCCGTCCACCACTGCCACGATCCGTAGGGGACACCGGATTTCACCTCCAATGTCACTCTGCTGCCACTGGGCACGGAGGCATCTGTGATGCCCACTACGGCACCATTGAGCGCAATGGTGGTGGCCACGGAGGGGTGTGGACGACAGTCTCCCATGGCGGCTATAGAGAAGGACTGCTGGCTCTGTATGCCATACCTGTTGGTATAGGTGACGCGGTAGACGTAGCTGCGGTCCGTGGTGATGGTGATGTTGCGCGTGGTCTCCCCCGTGCTCCAGAGCCACTGGCCGGTGTCCTCTTCGCCATCGGGAAGCTGTGGCATGAGGGTGAGCGTCTGTCCCGTCTTGGCCGCAGAGGTCAGATTGTTGGTCTGGAAGGTATTGACCAAGCCTCCGTATTCACTCTGACAGAGCACTTTGCCTCCCACTTCTATGTATCCCTGCAGTTCAGTGGGGCGTTGGTCCTCGGGGCACAGTTGCTGATCGCGTGTGTTCATCAGCACTGAGTAGCCCAACTGGTCATAACCACCGCTGGTGCCGCCCTGACCACCTCCGTCAATACCCATCTTGGCAAGTACCTGCTCGGAGAAGGGCATCCTGACACCCTTGACGCCCTCGTAGTGGCCTATCACAGTGGCCCATCCGGGGCGCACCTGCACGCCGAGGCAGGGTCCCGTCATGGTCCAGCATCGCGAGTCGGTGTAGTAGAAGCCATTGGTGCCATAGATATAATTGGTCCAGGGCAGTCCGTCGATGCCGAGCACCTGAGCTGCAATATACTCGATGCCAGCAGCCAGACGATGGTCCATGTAGGCGAAGAGATCGTTGCCCTGATTGTAGAGCATGTGCGCAATATCGATGGCCAAGCCGAGCGCCATGGCGGGATGGCCGGTGTCACGTCCGCTCTCATTCATCTGTCCCAGTCTGCCGTAGGCACCCGTCTCGAGTTCACTCTCCGAGGTGGTCACCACGAGATTGCCCAGGTATTCTGTCAGTCCGTCGTTACGGATGGGATCATCGGTGCGTGGATCCTTGAAGGTGCCCACCTGGTCGTACTTCATGAACGACAGGCCCTGGTTGTAGACGAAGACATCGTCGCACAGTATGCCGATGGAGATGACGCAGAGCGCGTTGCATAATCCCCAGTTGCTCCAGTAGTGACCCGGTGCCTGCCACCACTTGCCACTATTCTCCCAGGTGCCGTTGCGGCCGCGCAGGAACCTAATAGCAGGCTGATACCACACATCGAGCATCCATTGCTGAAAGCGGGCGAAGTCGTCACGACTCCATCCCTCGTAGTCGCGCATCAACTCGGCAGCCTGTGCAAACTGATAGCCGTAGATGCCTGATGCGAGGGCATAGTTGCTGTCGCCCGAGACGTTCTTGGTGACATCAGCCCATGCCATGAGCACACGGACTGCTGCCTTAGCACAGGCCTCATTGTCCTCTATCTTCCATCGCAAAGCATTCTGATAGGCCATGGCCGCACCGCGCGCAGCATTCATATAGTTCTCGCCAACACCGCCTCCGCGCACGATGGTCTCTACGGGATAGGTCTGTACGGTGGATTGTGCATACTCGGCATTCTTGAGCACAGTGTAGGCCTGCTTCACCTGGGTATGGCCTGCTGCCAGTTGTGCCTTCACACGATCGAAGTCGGCCTGGGTGTGCATGCCTCCGGGATGAACGAAACCTCGGGAGGCATCGTAGGCTTGTGCCTGTACATTAGCTGTGGTTGTGAGGACGACAGCTACGAAGAAAGATAATAGTCTTTTCATGATTTGTTGTTGATTGTTTCTTTAGCGCAAAGGTAGCATAAGCCTACGAGTCGGTACTGCTCGGAATGTGCACAAATGCATGTTTGGAACATTCTGAGGGGGAAATGTACGTTTGGAGCATAGGTTTTTGAACAAGCGGGGCAGTCCGTAAGCCTATTTATTTGTACTTTTGCAACACCGCAAAGTATATTGTTCATGCCAAGACTAACACTCATACTTCTTACTCTGCTCTTCGCCCTGACACATGCCGAGGCTCAGACACGCCGTTGGACCACCGCTGATGGTCTGCCCACTGATGAGGTGAGGCTGATCATAGAGCTGCCCAATGGTCAGATGCTCGTGGGATGCGAGGGACAGTTCTGCCTCACCATGGGCGAATGCTTTGTGCCCATAAGCTGCAGCACACAAGACACAAGGGAGCTCCGCCCATACACCCAGGGTTACGGTCATCTCTGGGAGGGGGATTCGCTGTTGTGGCTTCACGACTTCTACAGGCTATACCTCTTTGATGCACGCATACGTTCCTTTATCCCCATACCCGAGCATCGGCTGACAGAGCCCTCCGTCAAGGACTTCATGGAGAGCCATAGGGGGATGAGCAATATCACCCCAAAGGCTCAGCATCTCGTCGACAGTCTGGGACTGCGCCCTCAATGCACCACAGCCATATACGACCGCCAGGGAGGACTATGGATAGGTACGCGCGAGGGAGGCATCGTCTACCTGTCGCCCAAGCAGGCATACCCCACGACGGTGCACGACGAGACACTAATGCAACATGTGCGCAACTATACTGACCACCGTGGACGCCTATGGCACGCTCAGGATGGAGGCCTCCTATGTGAGCGGGAGGGACAGGTGCCCCTACGCTTCGATAGCACCCAAGTGGCGGGACTACGCTTTGGCAAGGTGGGATTTGTCTGCGAACTGCCAGGTGGGCGATACCTCGTGGGACACGACCTGAACCGCCTCGGCTACCTGTATGCCGAGGAATACCGGTTTGAATCCCTCAATGGCAAGCACCCTAAGCTTGGCCTACACAGAAATCTGGTAGGCGGCTGTCCGATAAACAAGAAATGGACGGTGATATATTCGCAGAATGGTGCCCTGATGCTCGACAATGAGGCTGACACGCTGGCTCCCTTCCCCCCTGAGAGCGACATCGAGATATATAGCAACAAGTATAACTGCATGGTGTCAGACAGAGAGGGCACACTCTGGATAGGTACACAAAACGGACTGTTCTTCACAGAGAACCTGTGCTCGCCAAACGTGCAGGGCGTCAAGACGACACGTATCAGCGGACTCACCAACAACTGCATCCGAAGCCTCGTGGTGGATGCTGAGGGGCGGGTATGGGCAGGCACCTCGTGCGGCATATCGCGCATCACACCCCAAGTGGTCAACTTTGGCATGGAGGATGGCATACCCCGTGTGTCGATGATGGAGCGCGCTGCTATGCTGAGGGCCGACAGCATGCTGGTCTTTGCTCATGGTTCGTACTGCACCATGTTTCGCCCCGAATGGGTGATGGGCGGGGGCTGCATGCTGCCCGTGCAGCTACTGAGCATCGGTGTGAATGGAAGCAACAGAACATTCACTGGCGAGGTTCCCCTGACGCTAAAGTATGATGAGAACTATCTGACCTTCTGCTTCTCTACACTCGACTATGCCCACACGCTGCACGCACGCTATCGCTACCGACTCAAGGGGTTGGAACAGGAATGGCGCGAGGCAGCCTCCACCCGGGGGTACGCCCAGGCCGCCTACTCGGCCCTGCCCCCTGGTGAATACACATTTGAGGTGCAGAGCTCGTCAGACACCACTCCCTGGGGCCAAACCATCAGCCAGCGCATTGTGGTCCACCCTCCCCTTTGGCTGACATGGTGGGCCAAACTGGTGTATGGGGCCATGGCAGGCCTCATCATCGTGGCGCTGCTCAATCTGTATCTGAGACGGAAACGGAAAATGATGGAGAAAGAAAACGACGAACGAGTCAACCAGCTCTTTGAACGACGAGAGCAGGCACGTCACCAGTTTGCCGAAAACACCCACATCGACCCCACCAAGATAGGTATCAACGAAGAGGAAGAGGCATTTGTGACCTCACTCCTCGGGGTTATCGAGACCCATATATCCGACAGCGAATACGGCGTAGACCAACTGGCCTCCGACGTAGGCATGAGTCGCACCAAACTCTACGACAAGATGCGCACCATGCTCGGCATATCGCCCGCAGACTTCATCCGCAATGTGCGCCTCAAACGAGCCGCGCACATGCTCGCCCACACCACCCTCACCATTGCGGAGGTGTCGGAGCGTGTGGGCTTCGGCACTGCGCGTAATTTCTCCACCCAATTCAAAAGGATGTTTGGCATGCTGCCCTCAGACTACAGAGACACGGGAGGAAAGATCTCGCCCAGTGATGCCCCCACAGACTATATATGTCATGGCGACAGACTATAGATGCTGCCATAGCAGACCATATAGGCCATGAGCACAGCCTATACAGTCTGTGAAGCCAAACTATATAGGCTATGTGAGTGGCTCCTACCCCCCCGGGCACAAAAAAAACACCGATTTCTCGGTGCTTTTTTTTCTCTGTCGTAGAGCGAGGTGATTAAGCCTCCTTGTTGATGACGCGCTTCTCTGCGATGCGTGCCTTCTTACCGGTGAGGTTGCGGAGGTAGTAGAGCTTAGCGCGACGTACCTTACCAACCTTGTTGACGGTGATGCTGTCGATGTTGGGGCTCTCAATGGGGAAGATACGCTCTACACCCACGGTGCCAGACATCTTGCGAACGGTGAAGCGCTTCTTCTCGCCGTGACCTGAAATCTTGATGACTACGCCACGATAGAGCTGGATACGCTCCTTGTTACCCTCGACGATCTTGTAAGCTACGGTGATGGTGTCACCAGCCTTGAATGAGGGGTGGCTCTTACCTGTAGCAAATGCTTCCTCAGCAATTTTAATTAAATCTGCCATTTGTGAATTTGGTGTTTAAGAAATTTGTTGTCGATCACACCGAGGCATAACAGGCTACTCTTCATCCTGCCAGCGACCTGGGCGGAAAGCGGCTGCAAAGGTACGAAGTTTTTGCCAACGAACAAAGGCTTTGGCTGAAATTATTCAACTTTCGCAAGCTAAAACTTGCTCGGTTTCATAGATTTTAGGTTGTAGGACGCTACGCTCTTGAGGTTGTAGGGCTATTTTTAACAACAGAAAGAACGGAAGAATATTTCTGTTTGTTCCGTTATTAAACCTAAAACCTCAAAAGGCTGAAAGCCGACCTAAAACCTCAATTTACCACTTCCATCACGTAGCGACTATCTATCTTCTGCAGTTTCTTGCCGCCCACGACTTTCTTCATGCTGACCCCCTTGACGAGGTCGACCTGATAAGTGGAATCCGTGAGGGCCTTGACCTCAAGCTCCTGGGTGTCGCTGCCCAGGTCGTTGCTCATGCGCACCAGGGCCTCGCGGTCGTTCTTGATGTCATAGGAGGTGACGGACCACACACCGTAGAGTCCCTTGCCGTTCATGTAACCGTTCATGGGACCAAACATCTCCATGCCGGGCACCTCGATGCTTTCCTCGTAGAGGTCGAGGCAGAGGCGCAGGCCATTGGCCTTGTCCTGGAGTGTGAGGCGCCAGGGCTCACCGCCGAGGGCTACGGATGAGATGGCAGTGAGAAGGAGTAAGAGGAACTTTTTCATATCAATTATTGGTGGTTGTTAGACTGATTAGGCTTTAAAGGGGCATAAAGGGGAGTTTACTCGCTTCGCTCGTGCTGAAAAGGGACGTTACTCCCGTAATATACAACAGAACATTCGTCCCTTTATAGCCCTTTTAACTCCCCTATTTATACCCTTTTTGCCCTTAGAGGAGCCCTACTCAAAGTAGAGCGTCAGGACGATCATCTTGGAGTGGGCCTTGTCGAGGCCGTTGGTAAACTTGATGAGGGAGGCATCGATAAGGTCGTCGCGCTTCTTGCAGAGCACGTCGGCCAGACCGAAGCAGAACTTGAGTTCGGGGATGAACTTGAAGAACGAGAAGTACATGTCGCAGCCCATGCCTACCTCCACGAAGCAGTCGAAGGGATTGGTGCGTAGGGCCTTGTGCTTGCGGGTAGTGAGGTCGATGGCGGGAGCCACGCCGGCCACAAAGTAGGGGCGAAAGTTGTTGTAGCGAGGTGCGGCAAACTTGAGGTTGAGGGGCATGGTGATGTAGGTGCTCTTGAGCACTTGTGTGGTGTCTTGTCCGCTCATCTGCTCATGGAAGAGCACACGCTTCTGCCCGAAGTACATCGTGGGTAGGAGGCGCAGCGAGAGGTGCTTGTTGAGGCGCATCTCACCCAGCACCGTGACGCTGAAGCCAGGGCTGTACATATCCACGTCGGCATACCACTGCTCGCCCGTCACGGGGTCCTTGTAGCCATTGTTCTTGAGCTCGAGGTCCATCATCTGGAGGCCGAAGCCGAAGCCCCAGTGAAAGCGTCGCTGGTCGACGTAGGGGCGGTACTGCAGTTTGCGCTCCTGACCCACGGCCTGGAGCGAGGAGATAATGCAGAGGAGTATGAGCATGAACTTTCGCATGGTATAATATACGCGCAGAGGGTGTTTTTATTGTGGTAATACCCATTTTTAGTGAGCAAAGAGAAAAAAAATGGGGCTACTTATTGGGTGTTCACTAAAAATGACTACCTTTGCAAGGTCAACAAAGCATATTATTATCAACCTAAAAACGAATAAAACTATGGCTTACGTAATTAGCGACGATTGTGTAGCATGTGGTACATGTATTGATGAGTGTCCCGTAGGTGCAATCTCTGAGGGCGACAAGTATTCTATCAACGCCGATGAGTGCACAGAGTGTGGCACTTGCGCTGACGCATGTCCCAGCGGTGCTATCTCTCTCTAATCTGAGAGCGCAACAACACGAAATAAGGTCCCTGACACAGTCGGGGGCCTTATTTTTTTGAGTCAAAAGGGGCAGGAAAGGGAAGTATAGGTTCACCCAGTGAATCAGGGGAGGGGATCAATTATGGTTTATCGGGTAGATTTTATAACAACGGAACGAACGGAAAAATATAAAATTGAAACAAAAACGGGCATGCGCTCGGCATCCCGAAGGGTGACGCTTCGCAGCTTGCCTGCAGAAGAATTACATGAATAATAAATCTGTATAAAATGCTGAAGTTTATCAGAACGGTTGATAAGAGTCTCGAAG
>CALZKW010000028.1 GCA_945788095.1 uncultured Prevotellaceae bacterium
GACAAGCAAACACAACACATGCGCCTGGAGGGCGCTACCTCGATGTTCACCCGTCACTGCATCCCAAGGTAGCGCCCTCCAGGCGCGTGTGGTGTGGATCCTTGCACCCCAGGTGCCACTTCGTTCGGCACCTGGGGTTACAGAAATATCGCCCTCCAGGCGAATGTCTCTGTTGGCGTTCCAGGTGTTCGCTATTTATTCGTAGCCGCGCATCAGATATTCTCCCCCTTGGGGGAGTTAGAGGGGGCTTTCCGTTCGTTCCGTTGTTCCAGAACTCCCCCATAAACCATAATTTAGTTCCTATTGTTTTCTTTTTCCTTGTTTTTCATCTGCTGTTTTTTCCTCAACTGGCAAAGAATTGTTGGCCAACTGCCGGGCACAATCGTGCTAACTATGCAAGCATACGGCCGTTGGTTGGATGCTGATTCGAGAGTCATTGTGCATATCCCCCCCCCCAGCACGTGTTTTCGCGCTGTATCACGGAATGCGAGAGCTACAGTACATATCGTAGCCTTTCGATGGGTTTTATGAACACCGCGACACACCTTTTGCAAGATCTCCCCTGATATATTTGGCCAAATGGCGAAAAGGGGCTATTTTTGCAATAAACTTTGCAAGTATGATGAAACAACTATTAGCTATTTGTATGGCATGTCTTGCCATCACCAGCGCGTGGGCGCAGCAGGAGGATTGGCAGATTACGGACGATTATCACTGGCAGATAGATGGACTGTACCTGAAGTGCACAGAGGGATGGAATTCTGAGCGCGTGGCCGTCGTGCCACGAGGTATTGCTTACGATCCCAAGACGTCGCACTACTTCGTGGTGCCTTCTTACGCGGGTGATGTCACAGTGCCGGCTTATGTAACCAATGTAGAGGCGAAGATGAATATCGTGGCAATCCAGTCATCGTTTTGCGACTGTGAGGACCTGAGCAGCGTCACACTCTCCGAGGGATTGGAGGAGATTGATGCCGCCTTCTCAGGATGTACGAAACTCAAGGAAGTGACGATTCCCAATAGTGTGACAAAACTCTATTCCGGGGTCTTCTCTGGTTGCACTGCGCTCGAGTATGTGACGTGGGGCGCTGGCTGCCGATGGACGAGCGCATGCAGCAGTATCCTGGATGGATGCACCTCGCTCCGCCACGTTGCTGTGCCCGATGGGTCGTCGTTTATACCTACGTATGCCTTGCGCAATTGTGTCGCACTCGAGTCGGTGGAGATACCCGGGAGCGTCACAGGGATGGGCGACAATGTCTTCGAGGGATGCACCTCGCTGACCTCCGTCACCCTGCCTGCTGGCCTTACGCAGATAGAGAGTAATTGCTTCAAGGGATGTACGTCGCTCAAAGAGATCAATCTCGGCCATGTCACACGCTATGGTAGTGCGGCCTTTATGTGCTGCAGCAGCCTCAAGGACGTCGCGATAGCAGAGGGCACCACCTCGCTCCCGTTGGCATGCTTCCGTGAGTGCACATCGCTGCGCAGTGTGACCCTCCCAGCCACTCTGACTAATGCGGGCAGCGGCTCCTTCTATGAGTCGAACAACATCGAGCATGTCTATTGCTGGGCAACAACTCCTCCCGCCATTACCGATTGGACATTCAGCCACTACGGCACGCTCCATGTACAGCCCGGTTGCAAGAGTGCCTACGAGGCCACGGAGTATTGGAACAAGTTCACCATCGTAGACGACCTCACCACGGGCATTTCTGCTCTGGGGGCAGCGTCGCAATCGCAGCCTGCCTACGACATGCAAGGGCGCAAAGGCACAGGTTTGACCCATGGCATTGTCATTCAGGGTGGCAGGAAGCGCGTGGTGAAATGAGTTGGTGAATCAGCTGTATGACACAAAAGCAGCGTCTATCACGCCCCCAAAGAGTGGGGAAGGTGATAGCCGCTGCTTGCGTTATGTGCGGTGCGTGACCTTTATACGAAGAGGATGTAGCTGAGTGAGGCCGCCGAGATGATGACCCAAAGGAGGACGCCCTGGATGAGGGGCTTGAGGCCCACAGCACGAAGAGTCTCACGGGTGAGGCCGGCGCCAATGAAGAACAAGGAGAGGGTGATCATGTGCTTGGCCAGTTTGCTGACATCGTGGCTAAGGGTAGCACCGAGCTCAAAGCGTGAGAGCACAAAGGTGTTGAGCAGGATGGCCACGATAAACCACAGGATGAAGGTGGGAATGGACTTGTACCAAGGCTTCTGCTGACCCTCGCTGCCGCTGAGTTTGCCCTTGAAGAAGAAGGGGGTGATGACAGCCACGACCACAATCCACAGAGCGCGGGTGAGCTTGACGGTGGTGGCCACCTGTTGTGCCTCCTCGCCATAGGCACCGCCAGCACCGACCACTGAGGAGGTGTCGTGGATAGCAATGGCAGCCCATGTGCCGAAGTCGGTCTGACTCATGTCAAACCAATGGCCGATGGGGGGGAAGATGAAGAGAGCCACGGCATTGAGGATAAAGACTACGCCCAGAGCCACGCTCATGCTCTCGGCCTTGGCCTTGATGACGGGACCTACGGCTGCGATGGCCGAACCGCCACAGATGGCTGTGCCCGAGGAGATGAGATAGCTGGTCTGCCAGTCCACACCCAGGAGCTTGCGACCGATGAGGGTGCCGAGAGCCAAGGTGCCGAATACGGATACAATGGTGATGAGCATGCCCTCGGAACCCGATGCGATGGCGCTCTCGAGCGTCATGCCAAAGCCGAGGCCGATGACTGAATACTGGAGGAGTTTCTTGGACATCTTCTTGTTGAAGTCAGGGAATGCCTTGCCAAAGATAAGGGCGAAGACGAGACCAAGCAGGAGGGCGATGGGGGAGGTAACCCACCCAGCCATCCAACTCATGTTGCCCAGCGAAAGGCCGAACACCTCGGTGACAAAGCCCAAGAGAAGGCTGGCGGCCAATACGGCAACGATGGCAATGTAGATTTTCTGTGTCATAATGATTTTAATGTTATAGTCATAAATGGCGCTGTAGGCGCCTAACACCATAGCGTAGGGGCTTGCCCTACGTGTGGCTGATGCCCTTTTCTTGCCCCTGTAGGGGGGCTCATAAAAAAGGCGTTTTCGTGGAGCCAACTTTTATGTACCCCTTGCAGGGATAGAGGAATCGAGATTTCTACTTACACAGGGGCGACCCCCTGTGCTATATTAATGGGCGCCTTCAGCGCCATTCAGGCTTCTATTAGATAGTATTAGCAGAAAAAACACCCTCTCTACCGGATACAATGTTGGGTGTCATGGTAGAGAGGGTGTGTAAGGTGTGTATATTAGCGGAGTGCCTTGATGCTTTCCTCGAGGGCTGCAATCTTGCTCTCCGAGTCAGCCAGCTTCTTGCGCTCGAGGGCTACCACCTGTTCGGGGGCATTGTTGACGAAACGCTCGTTGGAGAGTTTCTTCTGGATGCCAGCCATGAAACCCTTGAGGCGCTGGATCTCAGCCTCAGCCTTGGCAATCTCTGCCTCGGCGTCGATGAGGTTGCCCAAGGGGATGGCAAACTCGCGTGTGCCGATGAGGAAGGCCACGGTGCCCTCGCTCTTCTGCTGAGCGTAGGTGATATCGCCGAGGCATGCCATCTTGCGGATGACAGGCGAGAGGGCGGGACACTTGGTCACTACCTGCTCTTCGTCTGTGGCGATAACCTCGAGGGTGAGTTCCTCGCGGGGACTGATGTTCTTGGTCTGACGCACGCCGCGCACACCTGAGATGACCTGCTTCATCTCCTCGATCTCTGCCAGCAGAGCTACCTCGTCGTCAGAGGGGAGAGCGAGCTTGAATTCGCTGATCATGAGCGACTCGCCGTCCTGACGGTCAGCGATGTGCTGCCAGAGCTCCTCGGTGATGAATGGCATGAAGGGGTGGATGATGTGGAGGAGCTGATCGAAGATGTCGAGCGTAGCCTCGAGTGTGGCACGGTCGATGGGGCACTGGTATGCGGGCTTGATCATCTCGAGGTACCAGCCAGAGAACTCGTCGGTGAAGAGCTTGAAGGCGCTCATGAGGGCCTCGTTGAGGCGGTACTTAGAGAAGTCGTCGTTGATGTCGGCATATACGGCCTTGATCTTGGCATTCATCCACGCGATGCACTTCTTGTTGCTCTCGCTCTGCTCAAGGTCGGCCACCTCCCAACCCTTGACAAGGCGGAAGGCATTCCATATCTTGTTGCAGAAGATCATACCCTGGGCGCAGAGGCTGTCATCGTAGTTAATATCGTTGCCGGCAGGTGCAGCGAGCATCATACCCATACGTACACCATCAGCACCATACTGGGCGATGAGCTTGAGGGGATCTGGACTGTTGCCGAGCTGCTTGGACATCTTGCGGCCGAGCTTGTCGCGCACGATACCTGTGAAGTATACGTTGCGGAAGGGAATCTCCTTCTGATACTCGCATCCGGCCATAATCATACGTGCTACCCAGAAGAAGATGATGTCGGGACCAGTAACGAGGTCGCTGGTGGGGTAGTAGTAGTTGATCTCCTCATTGCCGGGATTGTTGATGCCGTCGAAGAGCGAGATGGGCCAGAGCCAGCTGGAGAACCATGTGTCGAGGGCATCCTCGTCGCGCGAGAGCATGTCGGCGGTGATAGTGTCGCCATACTTGGCGCGTGCCTTCTCGAGGGCCTCCTCCTCGGTGAGAGCCACTACGAAGCGCTCCTCCTCGGTGTCCTCACCGCCGGCCACGAAGTAGGCGGGTATGCGGTGGCCCCACCAGAGTTGACGTGAGATGCACCAGTCTTGGATGTTCTCGAGCCAATTCTTGTAGGTGGTGACGTACTTGCTGGGATAGAACTTGAGCTTGCCCTCAAGGACGGGGGGCAGGGCGATGTCGGCCATGTGCTGCATGGAGAGGAACCACTGCTTGCAGAGACGGGGCTCCACGGCGGTGTCCTGGTTGCGCTCCGAGTAGCCCACCTTGTTGTCATAGTCCTCCACGTGGTCCATCAGGCCAGCAGCCTCGAGGTCCTTGGCTATCTGCTTGCGCACATCCATGCGGTCCTGACCGATGTACAGACCGCCAGCCTCAGAGATGGTGCCGTCGGGGTTGAAAATGTCGATGGTCTCGAGGTTGTGTGTCTTGCCCAGAGCATAGTCGTTGACATCGTGGGCGGGAGTCACCTTGAGGCATCCGGTACCGAACTCGATGTCTACGTAGCGGTCCTCGATGACGGGGATGATGCGGCCTACGAGGGGCACCATCACCTTGTGGCCACTGAGCCAGCGGTTCTTGACATCCTTGGGGTTGATACACATGGCGGTATCACCCATGATGGTCTCGGGACGTGTGGTGGCTACTACGGCGTAGTATCCCTTGTCGTCCTTGTGTACGACCTCGCCCTCCTCGCCTGTGAGCACCACGGGGTTGGTGTCGGCATCGGCCACATAGTATTTCAGATGATAGAGCTTAGACTTCTCCTCGCGGTAGATAACCTCCTCGGAAGAGAGCACGGTCTGGGCCTTGGGGTCCCAGTTGACCATACGGAGACCGCGGTAGATGTAGCCCTTCTCGTAGAGGTCCACGAATACCTTGAGCACACTCTCAGAGCGCTTCTCGTCCATGGTGAAGGCGGTGCGGTCCCAGTCGCATGAGGCACCGAGGCGGCGGAGCTGCTTGAGGATGATGCCTCCGTGCTCCTCTGTCCAGTCCCATGCGTGCTTGAGGAATTCCTCGCGGGTGAGGTCGCGCTTCTTGATGCCCTGCTGTGCCAACTTGTTGACCACCTTGGCCTCTGTGGCGATAGATGCGTGGTCGGTACCGGGCACCCAGCATGCGTTCTTGCCGTCAAGGCGGGCCTTGCGCACGAGAATGTCTTGAATGGTATTGTTGAGCATGTGGCCCATGTGGAGCACACCGGTCACGTTGGGGGGAGGTATGACTACGGTGTATGGCTCACGGCCATCGGGTTTGCTGCTGAAGAGCTTGTGGTCCATCCAGTACTGGTACCATTTGGCCTCCACTTCCGCGGGGCTGTACTTAGTTGCTAATTCCATATATATGCTATATTATTGATATTCTGATTTTAATTTGCAAAATTAAGAAAAAAACGGCATTCCGGGACTATCGTTTGACCTTTTATTACTACTTTTGCATCACTATGAGTACAAGAGAAGAGAAATTGGAGGCATTCGGCCGATTGCTGGATGTCATGGACACACTGCGTGAGAAGTGTCCCTGGGACCGCAAGCAGACCTATGAGAGCCTGCGCCCCAATACTATTGAGGAGACGTTTGAACTCTGCGATGCACTTATCCGCCACGACAGTCATGAGATTTGCAAGGAACTGGGCGATGTGCTGCTTCACGTGGTCTTCTATGCCAAGATAGGTAGCGAGGAGGGAGAGTATGACATCGCTGATGTGTGCAACAAACTGTGCGACAAACTCATCTTCCGCCACCCACATGTCTATGGTGATGAGGTGGCTGCCAATGCTGGCGAGGTGTCGCAACTGTGGGAGAAGGTGAAGCAGAAGGAGAAGGATGGCAACAAGACGGTGCTCTCGGGAGTGCCCGAGTCGCTGCCCTCGCTCATCAAGGCTTATCGCATACAGGACAAGGCTCGCAATGTGGGCTTCGACTGGGAGCAGCGCGAGGATGTATGGCAGAAGGTGCATGAAGAGGTGGATGAACTCCGCGCTGAACTCGAGAAGGAGGACCGCGAGAAGAGCACCAGCGAGTTTGGTGACTTTATGTTCAGCCTGATCAATGCAGCCCGCCTTTATCATATCAACCCCGACAATGCCTTGGAACGCACCAACCGTAAGTTTATCACTCGCTTCAATTACGTGGAGGCCAAGGCTAAGGAGCAGGGCCGCGAGCTCAAGGATATGACGTTGGCTGAGATGGATGCTCTGTGGAATGAGGCCAAGAAACTGTGATGCTATAATTATTCAACTCTCGCAAGTAAAAACTTGCTCGGTTTCATAGGTTTCAGGTTGCTTCGCTTTTGGGGGTAGCCCTGCCTTCCCAATACCTACAACCTAAAACCCCAGAAGGCTGAAAGCCGACCTAAAACGTGCGAAAGTAGAGCATGCGAAACTTGAGTATAGATGTCGCTGCAGGATATACAGAGAAACCCCGCACATAGGAATGTGATGTCCGTGTGCGGGGCTTCTTGTATTTGGTAGTATGATGTGTGTATGCTGAGAGGCTTACTTCTTTGGGTGATGTCCGGGAACGGATTTGCCAGGAGTCATCTTCTGCAGCATTTCGCGGTGGAAGGAGTCCTCGGCGAGGATGACGGCATATACCTTGCTGGCTGGTACAACCTTGCAGAGACGCTTGTAGTAGTCGTGCTGTATCTCGCGGGCCTCTATCTCAAGCTGCGAAATTTTTGTCACTGCCTTCTCGTACTCCTTCTGTGGAGCACCTTGTGAGGGTGGGCAGCGCTTGAGTTTGTTGATTTGTTGCTGCACGTTGCGCATCTTCTCGTGCATCTCATGGAGGAGGGGGAAGATGGTCTTTGTCTCGGCCTGTGTGAGGGCAGCCTTCTGGGTGATGTAACCCTCGAGCTTTGCTCTGAATTCCTCACGACTAAATCGTCCCTTTTTCTCTTGTGCCATCATGGGGAGTGCGGTGATGATGGCTATAAGGATGATGATGAATCGTTTCATAGTGCTTTATTCGTTTTCTGTGAGGTACTGTGCTATCTCCTGATTGTCAATGAGGGCGTAGTCGAGTGCTTCATCGATGTATTCGGTGGAGAGTTGTGCTGTGCTGTTTGGTGTGTCGTTGTGTGAGAGGGTGATGATGAGGCTTGTCATGGCCACGATGCCTGTGACGGCTGCGACTATGGTGTATGGCCACAGGCTACGTCTGCGCTTGGTGGTCTTGGGCAGGCTGGCCATGATGCTATCGGTGAGTCCCTCGAAGTATCCCTCGGGGGTGCGATAGGGCATGCTCTTACCTGCTCGTAGCTCTATGTATTTCTCTTCGGTCATATCTGTTAGATATATTAGCTTGGGGTGGGTTTAATCGAACTGTTTGAAAAATTGAGAGATCTTCTTGACGGCATGGTGGTAGGAGGCCTTGAGGGCACCTGTACTGGTGCCGAGTATCTGGCTCATGTCCTCGTATTTCATCTCGTCGTAGTATTTGAGGTTGAACACAAGGCGCTGTTTGTCGGGCAGTGTTGCTATGGCCTCCTGGAGTCGTAGCTGTGTCTGGTCTCCATCGAAATAGGAATCTTGCTGGAGTTGCAGACAGAGGTTGGTGTCGTGGATGCTGAGTGTGGTGCGCTGCCGCTCCAGGTGTGAGAGTGCTTCGTTGCATGCGATGCGGTAGAGCCAGGTAGACATTTTGGCATCGGCGCGGAAGTTGTCGAGTGCTGTCCATGCCTTGATGAAGGTGTTCTGGAGCACATCGTTGGCATCCTCATGTGTCACGACGATGCGTCGTATTTGCCAATAGAGCCTCTCGCCGTAGGTATCCACCACGATGCGGAAGGCGCTTTCGCGTCTTCGCTCATCGCGTAGTGCTTCTATGATGTCTGTCTCCTTCACTCGGGTGTGTGGGGAAATAAAAAATCCCCGTCCTTTTTCTTTAGGACAGGGCTATGAGGGGAATGGTTTAATGGCTATGCCAAAATTCTTACTTGATGGTAATCTTACGCACCATCTTGCCGACCTTCAGGATGTAACATCCCTTGGGGAGCCTAACGTTGAGCTTCTCGTCATTACTCTCGATATGGCCTGACGTGATTTTGATACCGGCAATATTGTATACATTGTAATCCTGGCCACTGGCGTTGACAACACGGATGCTGTACCCGTTGACAAGGATTTGTACTTCGTTGAGCTCAGTCGGGTAATCGCGATCGGCCTCTGCCACAGCGGCGAGGGGAGCACTAATGATAAGTGCAGCGAGGGCTATTATTTGAAACTTCTTGCTCATATACTATCTCTACTTGTTGATATTATTTGCAAAAGTAGGGCATTTAACTCTAACATCCAAATTTTATTGTGTTAAAATGCCAAAAAAATCACTGTCGTCTTGTTTCCTTGGCTTATGAGGACTGTTTCATAATGCTCTAACCTCTTCTGTTGTCAGACCGAGACTGGATGCAATGACTTCGTCCGGTACGCCATTTCGCTTCAGCGCAAGGGCATTTGAGAGCTTTTCCTCAGCTCTTCCCTCAGCTCTTCCTTCAGCTCTTCCTGCTTCTTCTCCCTTAACGTAGCCTTTGGCTTCTGCGGTAGCAGTGATGGAGTAGAGGTCCCACATTTCTTTTTGGCTTTCGCGGTAATCGTATTGTTCGTTGGGTGTGAAGTTGGCTATTTCTGCGGCTTCAAAGAAGTGGGTAAAGACAGTTTCCTGGAGTGCTTTGGGGCGCTCCATGAGGCTGTTGAGATTCTTGATGGCATAGAGCCACTTGTCCATGAGGGTGACGAGTTCGCTTTCCTGTTTGCGGAACTTTGGCATCTCGAGATAGACGTAGGTCAGTTTGTCATAGAATACCTCGTGGGTACGTGTCTCGATGAGTTTTACTTCATGGTGCAGGCTTTCTTCATCAGAGTCGTCGAAGGTAAAGTTGAGAATGCCGATGGCGTAGACTTTTTTCAACTCGAAGTTCCAGGGCCCCTTAGGTGCTTGCTCCTGAATAGGGAAGGTGGAATAGAAGATACTTCTGTCCTTGAAATAGGCTTGTTCGGCCTTTTGCATTTCGATGAGGAATTTCTCTCCTTTTTCATTTTCGCAGTATACATCAAATACGGCTTTTCTGTCGATAGAAGCATGTCCGAGGTGTTCGGTGTTGAGATATGTCAGGTCTGTGATGACTTCCTCGCCATCAAAGAGTGAGTTGAGGAATCCCATAAGGCATTCCTTGTTGGCCTCTGTGCCGAAGAGCTTCTTGAAGGCGAAGTCGGTGTAGAAGTTAGCGTATCTCTCGTGTGGTGTAAGACCTCCCATAGTGACAATCTTTATAGTGGTTGATAATGCAAAAATACGAATTATAGGGATACCCGCCAAGTGTTCGCTGGCTTTTTTAGATATCTATGGCCATGGCCTCGTGGGCGAGGAGTGTGTTGGGGAAAACCTCCTGAGCTTCGCGGAGATAGGCTTGCTCGTCCTTGATGCGTGCGCTGAAGTGTCCGATGACCAGTCGTTTGGCTTCTGCTTTGAGTGCCACGGTAGCAGCTTGTGTGGTGGTGCTGTGGTAGGTCTGACGGGCACGCAGGGCGCTGGCGGCATCGAATGTGGCCTCATGGAAGAGCAGGTCGACGCCTTGGATGAGCTCGGCGAGCGAGGGTTTGTAGGCTGTGTCGCTGAGGTAGGCATACGAGCGTGGCGGATCAGCGGGTATGGTGAGGCGGTGGTTGGGTATGACGGTGCCATCGGGCGTGGTCCAATCCATGCCGGCCTTGATGTTGGCTATCTGACTGAATGGTATGTCAAATGCATCTATCATCTCGCGGCGTATGTGTGGCTGTAGAGGTTTCTCGCGGAAGAGGTAGCCACAGCAGGGCACTCTGTGGCGTAGGGGTAGGGAGTAGACCTCTATGCTCTTGTCTTCGTAGACGAGCTGGTGCGCCTTGGTGTCGACGGGGTGGAAGATGACTTCGTAGTCCATCTCCTGGCAGAAGTCTGTGAGGATGATGTCGATGAATGAGCGCAGTTCTTCTGGAGCATGGATATGTAGTTGTGATACACGCCCTAACAGGCCCATTGTGCTGATGAGGCCTGGCAGACCAAAGCAGTGGTCACCGTGAGTGTGCGAGATGAAGATGTGCCCAATGCGGTTGATGTGCAGACCTCTGCCTGCGAGACGCATCTGTGACCCCTCGCCACAGTCTACCATGAAGAGTTTGCCTCTCATCGAAAGTATCTGGCATGCGGGGTGATACTTCTTCATAGGGTTGGCTGAACCGCATCCGATGATATGTAATTTGAATTCCTCCATTGTTTATGCTTTG
This sequence comes from uncultured Prevotellaceae bacterium, assembly GCA_945788095.1. Lineage (GTDB taxonomy): Bacteria > Bacteroidota > Bacteroidia > Bacteroidales > Bacteroidaceae > Physcousia. The sequence continues at coordinate 10,922 of CALZKW010000028.1, forward strand.
TCTAAGGCCATGTGAAATGATGGGGTGATAATCACAAAGGCCCGCCCCCTCTGTGTGGGGCGAGCCTCTGCTTGTGGTATGTTAATGGATAGTGAGCGTATGATTACTCGCCCTTCTCCATCTTAGCCTTGAGTGCTGCGAGCGCATCAATGTCGCCGAGGGTAGTGCTAGCAGCAACGTTGTTGATGGTAGCGGTCTCCTCCTTGCGGCCCTGACGCTTAGCGCCTGATGCCTTCTTAGCCTCGCGAGCCTCTGCACGCTGCACATCCTCGAAGATGCGGCTGTGTGAGAGGATGATACGCTTGGTATCCTTGTTGAACTCGATAACCTTGAACTGGAGCTTCTCACCCTGCTGAGCCTGTGAGCCGTCCTCCTTAACGAGGTGCTTGGGAGTAGCGAAGCCCTCTACGCCGTACTCGAGCTGGATTACAGCGCCCTTGTCGAGCATCTCGATGATGGTACCCTCGTGGATAGAGTCCTGAGTGAATACGGTCTCGAATACATCCCAAGGATTCTCCTCGAGCTGCTTGTGACCGAGAGAGAGACGGCGGTTAGCCTTGTCGATCTCGAGCACGCATACGTCGATCTGAGCACCGATCTGAGTGAATTCGCTGGGGTGCTTCACCTTCTTAGTCCAGCTGAGGTCGCTGATGTGGATGAGGCCGTCTACGCCCTCCTCGATCTCAACGAATACGCCGAAGTTGGTGAAGTTGCGTACCTTAGCGCTGTGCTTGCTGCCAACGGGGTACTTGGTCTCGATGTTCTCCCAGGGATCGTCCTTGAGCTGCTTGATACCGAGTGACATCTTGCGCTCCTCGCGGTCGAGGGTGAGGATAACTGCCTCTACCTCGTCGCCAGTCTTCAAGAAGTCGTTGGCGCTGCGGAGGTGCTGGCTCCAGCTCATCTCAGATACGTGGATGAGACCCTCTACGCCGGGTGCTACCTCTACGAATGCGCCGTAGTCAGCCATAACAACTACCTTACCCTTGATGCGGTCACCTACCTGGAGGTTGGCGTCGAGAGCCTCCCAGGGATGAGGAGTGAGCTGCTTCAGACCGAGAGCGATGCGCTTCTTCTCGTTGTCGAACTCCTTGATTACTACGTTGATCTTCTGGTCGAGCTCTACTACCTCGTGGGGATCGTTTACGCGGCCCCAGCTGAGGTCGGTGATGTGGATGAGACCGTCGAGACCGCCGAGGTCAACGAATACACCGTAAGAGGTGATATTCTTAACGGTACCCTCGAGCACCTGACCTACCTCGAGCTTGCTCATAATCTCCTGCTTCTGAGCCTCGAGTTCAGCCTCGATGAGAGCCTTGTGGCTGACAACGACGTTCTTGTACTCCTGGTTGATCTTAACAACCTTGAACTCCATTGTCTTGTCAACGAATATATCGTAGTCGCGGATGGGCTTAACGTCGATCTGGCTACCGGGGAGGAATGCCTCGATGCCGAATACATCAACGATCATACCGCCCTTAGTGCGGCACTTGATGTAGCCCTTGATGATCTCCTGGTTCTCGAGAGCAGCGTTAACACGCTCCCATGAGCGGCTTGCACGAGCCTTCTTGTGAGAGAGCACGAGCTGACCCTTCTTGTCCTCCTGGTTCTCGATGTACACCTCTACGGTGTCACCTACCTTGAGGTCGGGGTTGTAGCGGAACTCACCTGCGGGGATGATACCATCGCTCTTGAAGCCGATGTTTACTACAACCTCGCGCTTGCTGATAGCGATAACAGTACCGTCAACTACCTCGTGGTCGTTGATCTTGTTCATCGAACCATCATAAGCCTGTTCCTGAGCCTCGCGGCTTACCTCTGTCTGGGCATCACCATTGGCGTATGCTTCCCAATCGAAGTCTGCCAGAGGAGCGACATTTTTCAAATCTGCCATTGTAATTGTTTGTAAATTAAATAATTAAATAAAGTTGGACATTATGTTGATAAACTCGGGCGCAAAGGTACTGCTTTTCTTTGACATAGCAATGCTTTTTGTTGATTTTCTTTTGGTTGGCCGTGCTTTTTCTCTATTTGCGCTTTCTGCAGACAAATGATTTGTATATTTGCATCACAGATATATATAATATAAGGTAAAAAGTTTAAAAACAGACAATGGCTAAGATTAATTGTATTGGCATTCTGACTAGCGGTGGCGATGCCCCAGGCATGAATGCCGCTATCCGTGCGGTGACACGTGCGGCGATAGCGAATGGATTCCGTGTGATGGCCATCTATCGTGGCTACGAGGGTCTGATCAACGACGAGATAGTCGAGTTTACTACTGAGAACGTCAGCAACATCATTCAGCGAGGCGGTACGATACTCAAGACGGCCCGCAGCCGCGAGTTTGAGACTGTCGAGGGTCGTCAGAAGGCCTACGAGAATATGCAGAAGCGCGGTATCGATGCATTGGTAGTCATCGGTGGTAACGGTAGTCTCACCGGCGCGCGTATCTTTGCGCAGGAGCATGATGTGCCTTGCATCGGACTTCCTGGCACCATTGACAATGACCTCAATGGTACAGACCTCACCATCGGCTACGATACTACGCTTAATACCATCATGGAGTGTGTCGACAAGATTCGCGACACGGCCACCTCTCACGAGCGCATCTTCTTTGTCGAGGTGATGGGTCGCGATGCTGGCTTCTTGGCTCAGAACAGCGCCTTGGCTTCTGGTGCAGAGTGCGCCATCATTCCTGAGGATTCCACCGGTGCTGACCAGTTAGAGCAATTCATTGGCCGCGGTATCCGCAAGAGTAAGTCGTCGAGCATCGTTATCGTGAGCGAGAGCCCCAAGTGTGGTGCTATGTATTATGCAGAGCGTGTCAAGCAGGAGTATCCTGAGTATGACGTGCGCGTCAGTATCCTGGGCCATCTCCAGCGTGGTGGCCGTCCATCGGCTTGCGACCGCATCCTTGCTTCTCGCCTCGGTGTGGGAGCCATCAATGCTATCCTCGAGGGTCAGCGCAACGTTATGATTGGCATTCGCAATGATGAGGTGGTCTACGTACCCTTCACCAATGCTGTCAAGAGCAATAAGGAACTTAAGAAGGAACTTATCAACAATCTCGACGTACTGTCTATCTGATATTTTTGTATCTTTTGATATACACTTCATTCAAAGGGCCCTTCGTGGCCCTTTTTTTGATGCCAGATTGTGTCTTATGTGGGGTAGGGAGAAGGGCTTTGTCGCTCTCTGCTAATCGCAAGTTGGAGCGGTGTAAATATATTTTCTTTCTATCATGTTACGGAGATTCTACGGTTTGACTTCGTTTTAAATTCGGGTTGCTTTTTGTTCATAATATCTGTTGTGTGTAAAGATAATGGATAAAATATTCGAGTGTTACTTCCTCCTTGTTTTTATGCAATACGTGCTGTTGTAGTAGCCTATATATCTTGAAGCAACAGGCTGTACATTTCGTTGCAACAGACTATATGGTCTGTGAGCATAGAGTATATATGCTACTGCGCTATGATGTACCCCCCCCTCCCCTCCAAAAAAAAGGTTGGTGTGACTATCCGAGGGGTCGTTCCTGGAGGCGACTCACTGAGAAGCCTACTTAGCATTTTTTTTGCTCTATCAGTCAATATCTTAAACGAAAATGATGTGGGAATGGTAAAAAGGTAGTAACTTTGCGTCTTGAAACAAACGACAACCATCATTATGGCAGAAAACATATATCCCATCTACGATAAGATGATGACCCGCCAGGATAAGGAGCAACTGCTCCAGCAGAAGGGCGTTATGGTCTGGTTTACTGGTCTTAGCGGTAGTGGCAAGAGTACTGTGGCCATGGGCGTGGAGCGCGAGTTGCACCGCCGTGGCATCCTCTGTCGCATCCTCGACGGCGACAATATCCGTGCCGGCATCAATTCCAACCTGGGTTTCTCAGAGGAGGACCGCCGCGAGAATATACGCCGCATAGCCGAAATCGGCAAACTATTTGTAGATACGGGCATCGTCACGCTGGCTTGTTTCGTGAGCCCCACGCGCGACATCCGCGACATGGCTCGCCAGATTATCGGTCAGGAGGATTTTCGCGAGGTCTTCGTCTCTACCCCCATCGAGGAGTGTGAGCGACGCGACGTCAAGGGACTCTATGCGCGTGCCCGTCGTGGTGAGGTAAAGGATTTCACTGGCATCTCGGCTCCATTCGAGGCTCCCGAGAATCCCGCGCTGAGCATCGACACCAGTCGTCTCAGTCTCCAGGAGAGTGTTGAGAAAGTGGTGGAAATGATAGCTAACAACTAAACAAAATATACAAGTATTCTTCTTATGGCAGAGTATAATCTTTCACATCTGCAGGAACTCGAGGCAGAGAGCATCCACATCATCCGCGAGGTGGCTGCCGAATTCGAGAATCCCGTTATGCTTTACAGTATCGGCAAGGACAGCAGCGTCATGGTGCGTCTGGCCGAGAAAGCCTTCGCACCCGGCAAGGTGCCCTTCCCCCTGATGCACATCGACTCGCGATGGAAATTCCGCGAGATGATCGAATTCCGCGACAATTATGCCAAGGAATATGGCTGGAACCTCATCGTGGAGAGCAATGAGGAGGCATTCAAGGCTGGTGTGGGCCCCTTCACCCATGGCAGCAAGGTGCATACCGACCTCATGAAGACCAAGGCCCTGCTCGATGCTTTGAACAAGCATAAGTTTGATGCTGCATTCGGTGGAGCACGCCGTGACGAGGAGAAGAGCCGTGCCAAGGAGCGCATCTTCTCTTTCCGCGATCAGTTCAACCAGTGGGATCCCAAAAACCAGCGCCCCGAGCTCTGGGATATCTACAACAGTCGCGTGCACAAGGGCGAGAGCATTCGTGTATTCCCTCTGAGCAACTGGACCGAACTTGACATCTGGCAGTATATCCGCCTCGAGAACATACCCATCGTGCCTCTCTATTACGCCAAGGAGCGCCCCGTGGTGGAAATCGATGGCAACCTCATCATGGCCGACGACGAGCGTCTGCCTAAGGAACTGGCCGACAAGGTGGAGCAGCGCATGGTACGCTTCCGCACCCTCGGATGCTGGCCCCTCACAGGTGCTGTGGAGAGCAATGCCACCACCATCGAGGAAATCGTCGAGGAGATGATGACCACCACCAAGAGTGAGCGCACCACACGTGTCATCGACTTCGACCAGGAAGCCAGCATGGAGCAGAAGAAGCGCGAGGGATACTTCTAAAAGTAGGGTATCAGGTTTTAGGTCGCTTCGCTCATATTTAAGGGTAATAAAAGGTAATAAAGGGGAGTTAACACGCTCCGCTCGTGCCATAAAGGGACGTTACCCCCGGTTATCACCAGAAGGACATTGGTCCCTTGCTCTCCCTTTAATTCCCCCTTTCAACCCTTAAAGGCCCATTAAACTACCTACAACCTAAAACCTACAACCTAAAACCTAAATAAAAATAGCAATGTCAGAAAATTTAGATATTAAGGCATTCCTTGATGCCGACGAGAAGAAGGACCTGTTGCGCTTGCTCACCGCAGGTTCGGTGGATGATGGTAAGTCAACCCTTATCGGTCGTCTGCTCTTCGATAGCAAGAAACTCTATGAGGACCAGCTCCAGGCCCTGGAGAAGGACTCAAAGCGTGTGGGTAACGCTGGTGCAGGTCAGATTGACTACGCCTTGTTGCTCGACGGTCTGAAGGCTGAGCGCGAAGAGGGTATCACCATCGACGTGGCTTACCGCTACTTCAGCACCAACCAGCGTAAGTTCATCATTGCCGACACTCCAGGACACGAGCAGTACACCCGCAACATGATTACCGGTGGTTCGACAGCCAACCTCGCCATCATCCTTGTGGATGCACGCACCGGTGTCATCACCCAGACCCGTCGCCACACCTTTCTCGTGTCGCTCCTTGGCATCAAGCACATCGTGCTGGCCGTAAACAAGATGGACCTCGTGGACTTCAGTCAGGAGGTGTTCGAGAATATCAAGCGCGAGTATCTTGCACTCACCGATAGCCTTGGCATCGAGGACGTCACCTGCTTCCCCCTCTCTGCCCTCGAGGGCGACAACGTGGTGGAGAAGAGTGACCGCACACCTTGGTTCGAGGGTACCAGCCTGCTCGAATTCCTCGAGACTGTGCCCATCCATCGCGACCGCAACATGGACGACTTCCGCTACCCCGTGCAGTATGTGCTTCGTCCCAACCTTGATTTCCGTGGCTTCTGTGGCAAGATTGCCAGCGGCGTTATCCGCAAGGGCGATGAGGTCATGGCTCTGCCCAGCATGAAGCGCAGCCACGTCAAGAGCATTGTCACCTATGAGGGTGAAATCGAGGAGGCCTTCTGTCCCCAGTGTGTCACCATCACCCTCGAGGATGAGATTGACATCAGCCGTGGCGAGATGATTGTGCGCCCCGACAATGTGCCCAACGTAGGCCGCTACTTCGAGACCATGCTCGTGTGGATGGATGAGCAGCCCATGGACCGCAACAAGCAGTTCTTCCTCAAGCACAACACCAACACCACACGTGCCACTCTCGATGCCATCAACTATCGCGTGGATGTCAACACCATGGAGCATCTCGAGGGCAGCGACTTCAAGCTCAATGAGATTGGCAGTGTCAACATCACCACTGCCAAGACCCTCTACTTTGATGCCTACAAAGACAACAAGGCCACAGGTGCTTTCATCCTCATCGACCCCATCACCAACAACACCAGTGCTGTGGGTATGATTGTGCGTCCTCTTGAGGGCGACGACCTCCTCCACGAGGATGTGCCCACTCTCGACCTCCCCAAACTTGGTATCACAGCTGAGCACCACGAAGCCATCGCCAAGGCCGTGGCAGAACTTAGCCGCCAGGGACTCGAGGTGAAGGTGGTATATTAGGACAACAGACAACAGACAACAGACAACAGACAGCAGACAACAGACTTTCATGGGACTCATAGAATTTAGCAAACTCCCCGTCAATACCCTCGTGGGTGCTGACTGGAAGACGTTCAAGGAACTCACCAAGGATCAGCACGTGGCCAAAAACAAGCGTGGCAAATTCTTCCTCACCAAGGCCATTTGCCGCTTGCTCAGCGTCATGGCTCCTCTCCAGGAACGCAAATATAAGAAGCTGCTCGCCGATAAGCCTCTCGAACACGATCCCGTGTTCATCCTCGGCCACTGGCGCAGCGGCACCACATTCGTTCACAACATCTTTGCACAGGATCCTCGATTTGGTTTCACCACCACCTACCAGACCGTATTCCCCCACTACATGATGGCCATGCAGGGCATGTTCAAGCCCACCATGGGATGGCTCATGCCCGACAAGCGACCCACTGACAACATGGAGCTCTCGCCCGACCTGCCTCAGGAGGAGGAGTTCGCTCTGCAGAACACCTGTCCATACAGCTACTACAACTTCTGGTTCTACCCCGAGCGTATGCAGGAGTACTGCGACCGTTACCTCACTATGAAGGATGCTACCGCTGAGGAGATAGCAGACTTCAAGGAGAAGTTCATGAAGCTGGTCAAAATCTCCCTGTGGAACTCGCGCCGTGATGTCAAGGATGCACAGTATCTGAGCAAGAACCCTCCCCACACGGGCAAGGTGAAGACATTGGTGGAGATGTTCCCCAATGCCAAGTTCATCTACCTCATGCGCAATCCCTACACCGTATTCGAGAGTAGCCGCTCGTTCTTCACCAACACCATCGCACCCCTTGAGCTTCACAGCATACCCCTCGAGCAGATGGAGCAGAACATCCTGCGCAACTACACCGAGCTCTACGATGCCTATCAGGAGCAGAAGAAGTACATCCCCGAGGGCAACCTCTTCGAGGTCAAGTTTGAGGAGTTTGAGAAGGACGCCTACGCCATCACCGAGCGCATCTACCGCGAGCTCAACATCCCCGGATGGGAGCAGGCACGTCCCGCCATCGAGAAGTACATTGCTGGCAAGAAGGGCTACAAGAAGAATCAGTATAAGTACGATCCCCGCACTGTAGAGATGGTCAACAAGGCCTGGGGCCCAGTGCTCGACGAGTGGGGCTACGACAGATTGTAATTCTCGGGAAACATAGTAATATGCTTTAACCAAAAGAGGCAAGCCAACACGGCTTGCCTCTTTTGGTTTATAGGGAGAAGTAATAAAGGGAGTGAAAGGGAAGTTAAAAGGAAGTTATGAGGACGAATGTCTTGTTGCGGAATTCGCATCGCACGCCTCTGGGCAGAAGATCTATTCACGGCCTACGCCAATATGTTTCCGTGCCGAAAATCGCCGTTGTAGGCCTACGACGATATGTTTCTCCACTGAAAATCGTCGTTGTAGGCCTACAACAATATGTTTCTCCACTGAAAATCGTCGCTGTAGGCCTACGACGATATGTTTCTCCACCGAAAATCGTCATTGTAGGCCTACGACGATATGTTTCCGTGCTGAAAATCGTCGTTGTAGGCCAACAACGATATGTTTCCGTGCAGAAAATCGTCGTTGTAGGCCAACAACGATATGTTTCCGTGCAGAAAATCGTCGTTGTAGGCCAACAACGATATGTTTCCGTGCAGAAAATCGTCGTTGTAGGCCAACAACGATATGTTTCCGTGCTGAAAATCGTCGTCGTAGGCCTACAACAGCATTTTTCGTGCTGAAA
>CALZKW010000029.1 GCA_945788095.1 uncultured Prevotellaceae bacterium
ATAACGTATTAGTACGCCGATAAGTGACGAAATAGGATAAAAGCTTTGCTTATATCCGATATTATGCCTAATTTTGTCGGTGAATACGATAAATGTAGGATTAATGGACGCTACGAACGTACAACTCATATTGGCTTGTTGCACCACGGCCCACTTCACGGTGGCATCTGTGCTGGCGCTTTATGCCCGCCATAAGGTGCAGTATCTGTCGTTGGCCTGGATTATGGTCATTTTCTTCTTCATGCTGCTTGGCATGACGGTATTTGCCGACATGATAGCTGCCTATACTCCCGGTGTGCTCAATCCCATTGTGCTTACGTTGCTGGTGGCCATTAGCTACCTGCAGAGTATCTATCCCCTGAGTTTCACATTGCCTGGTTATCTGCAGTGGGGACGTATGTGGAAGTACGCCTCGCCTGCCATCGTGCTCATGGTGCTCTATGCCGCATTGATATCCTATGTGCGCAGGGTGGAGTATGTGGGCACTATGGACCAGCTTATCGACCATCCCTTCAGTCTTGACCTCCTGCTTCGCGTGGCGGCCCTGATACTGTCGGTGTGGTATATTGTCAACATCTTCCACCTGCCCCGCAAGGTGAGCCATCAGGTGGAGGTGCCCCGCTATCTCTATGCCTATACCTTCATCCTGGGCCTGAGCGCTCTGTTCTATTGCTACGTCTCGCTCGACTACTCGCCCCAGGCCTTCATGGTATACCTTATTATATTTACGGCTCTCAATCTCTACCTCTGCTTCCGTACCCTCGAGACCATGGCCATCAATCTGCCTAAGCCTACGATTGACACCGTGAAGGAGGAACCTACTGAGGAAGAACTGCGTAAGGCAGAGGAAGACTTCAACGAGGCCAACCTACAACGCTTCAACCGTCTGCAGTACTGGATGCAGAATAATCAGGAGGAATGGACTGACAACACCTTTGGTCGTGAGCAACTCTGCCGCGCTGTGGGGCTCAACCGTCACCTTGTGCTCCAGAGCCTGCGTAGTCAGGGGTTCAACAATACCCGCGACTATATCAACAGTTACCGCATTGACTATCTGAAGCGACAGATACTCCACCACAAGATTGCCACCATCACCGAGTGTCTTGATGCCGGCTTTGGTACTACCAAGACCGTGCGTACATGTTTTGAGAAGCATGAGGGACGCAACCTCGACGAATTCCTCGAGGCTGCCAAGCAGCGCGCACAGGTGGGGACTGAGGAGGAGTAGCACTCCCCCTTGCGGCTTTAGGGTACCTCCACGTCTGCCACTATGGGCAGGTGGTCGCTGATGCCCCCATGGTAACTGGGACCACGGAAGGTGCGGCGCGGCTGTAGTCCGCCATAAGTCTTGTTTGCTTCGAACAACCATGGAAATGTTATTGGTTGCACAAAATGTCCCTTTTCATCGCATATTGGGCGCAGTCCTGCTACGAGTATGTGGTCTATGAAGCTCCATAGACCCTGGTAGCGGTATGTGCCCCATTCCTTCAGCAAATCTTTTTTCTTGGCAGGCATCAGCGTGTAGAGCATGTTGGGCTTAATCTCCTGTGATGCCCGAAGGGGGCGCAGCACCTCCCGGAAGATGACATCCGATGGTGTGGCATTGAAATCGCCCATGACCACCAACCTCAGTCTTGGCGTGCTGGTCTGCAGCGAGTCGATGAGCCCCCTGAGCGTACGAGCAGCCAGAGCACGGTGTCTGTCGCTCTGGGTCAGCCCTCCTGACCGACTGGGCAGGTGGCACACGATGGCATGCAGGGTGTCGCCTCCATGTATCAGTCCCCATGCGTGGAGTATGTCGCGGGTGGGCGAGAAGCCGTGCTCTACGGAAGGCACGCGTTTGCTCTCGTGTCCCAGGAGTCGGAACATACCTTTCTTATAGAGCAGGGCCACGTCGACACCACGCTGATCGGGAGAGTCAGTCATGACATAGCCATAGCTGACGTTGCGCAGCGGACTACGCTTGGTCAGGTCACGCATGACGGTGTCGTTTTCCACCTCGCAGAGCCCCACCAGCGTGGGCAGTGTGCCATCCTCGCTCACGGCCATGATGACCTTGCCCACCTCATCCAGTTTGCACCAGTAGCGGTAGGGCGTCCATCGACGCTCCGCCTCGGGTAGGAATTCGTAGTCATTCTTGAGCGTGTCGTGCTGACAGTCGAAGAGGTTTTCCACGTTCCACTCCATCACTCTGAGGCGCGTTTGGGCACTTGCACACACCGTAAGGCATGTGAGCAGAATGCATGTAATAATCGATGAAACGGATGTTTTTGTCATGGTATCGTCTGTTCGTAACGCAAATGTAAAAAAAATAACCGAAAAAATGTCCAATATTATGTGGCATTATGCCTAAAGTTGACTACATTTGCCACAAATAACTTTCCCATGAGTCAAACTACAGGAAACCTAACAGAGATAGATATCGAGGCCATAGTGCGCAGCAAGGCTGGCACCAAGTCGCGCTACATCCCCCGGTGGCTGATGCGCTGGCTCAAAAACTTCATCCACGAGGACTTTATCAACACCTACCTGCGCCAGGGGCGAGTGGGGGTGGACTTCTGCCGCGGCACGGTGGAGTATCTCAACGTCAAGGTAGACGTGGAGGGTCTGGAACATCTGTCTGACGATGTCCGCTACACCTTCGTGAGCAATCATCCCCTTGGTGCCATCGACGGGGTGACACTGGGTATGGTGCTCGGCGAGCGGTTTGATGGTCGTATCAAGTATCTGGTCAACGACCTGCTGATGAATCTCAAGGGGCTGGCCCCCTTATGTGTGCCTGTCAACAAGATGGGCAAGCAGGCCCGCAACCTGCCCCAAATGGTGGAGGCGATATTCAGTGGTGAGGACCACGTCATCATGTTTCCCGCCGGACTGTGTAGCCGTAAGCAACCTGACGGCACTATACGCGACCTGCCCTGGAACAAGACCTTCATCGCCAAGAGCATCAAGCATCAGCGCCATGTCGTGCCCATCTATTTCGAGGGGCGCAACAGCGAGCGTTTCTACCGCGTGGCCACGTGGTGCAAGCGCCTCCATCTGCCCAATTTAGCCATGGCACTTCTCCCCGACGAGATGTACCGCAGCCAGGGTGGCCATTATGTGGTGCATATCGGGCAGCCCATCCCGCCCTCTACCTTCGACCTCAGACAGAAGAAGGCCGACGGCTGGGGCAAGTGGGTACAGAGTAAAGTATACGAAATGGCGTGATGCCAACACAGTCATACCTATTAATATACATACAGCATACTATGGATCAAATCATAGCACCTATACCAGTCGAAGTGCTCAAGTCGGAGCTTACCCCAGACAAGCGCCTACGCATGACCAACAAGAGCAACAATGAGATCTACATCGTGACGTGGCAGGACTCGCCCAACGTGGTGCGCGAGATAGGTCGTCTGCGCGAGATAGCTTTCCGCGAAGCCGGAGGCGGTACGGGCAAATCGCTCGATCTCGACGAGTATGACACCATGGAGCATCCCTACAAGCAGCTCATCGTGTGGAATCCCGAGGCCGAGGAGATACTGGGTGGCTACCGCTATCTGCTGGGCAGCGAGGTGGAGCTCGAGTCAGACGGACAACCCCGCCTGGCCACCAGCCACATGTTTCATTTCTCCGAGCAGTTCATGCGCGACTACATGCCCTACACCATTGAGTTGGGCCGCTCCTTTGTCACCGTAGAGTACCAGAGTAGTCGTCGTGGCGCCAAGGGCATCTTCGCCCTCGACAATCTGTGGGACGGACTCGGAGCCCTCACTGTCGTGATGCCCGAGGTGAAATATTTCTTTGGCAAGTTCACGATGTATCCCAGCTACAACCGCATGGGCCGCGACATGATCCTCTATTTCCTCAACAAGCATTTCCCCGACCCCGACAAGCTTATTCAGCCGTTGAAACCGCTCGAATTGGAGCACGACCCCGCGGAGTTGGCCAAGCTCTTTGTGGAGGAAGACTTCCGCAAGGACTACCGCATACTCAATCAGCAGGTGCGCAACCTTGGGCTCAACATCCCACCCCTGGTGAATGCCTACATGAACCTCAGTCCCACGATGAAACTCTTCGGCACGGCCATCAACGATGGTTTCGGAGATGTGGAGGAGACAGGCATCCTCATAGCCGTCGACGAGATACTCGAGGAGAAGCGCATGCGCCATATCGACACGTTCGTCAGCGAGCACCCCGAGGCGCTCAAGACGACCATGTCTGGCCAGACAGAAATCATTAAGTAAGGCCACTGCTATCATACATACAGGAGCGGGTCCACGTGGTGTCATCTGATGATGAGTCCTACCATGTGGGCCCGCTCCTGTCTTGTTTTGTGGGACGGCCTGTGGACTACTCCGAAACCCTATATATGCTGCTGCAATATCTTATATATGCTGTGGCAATAGCCTATATGTGCTGTTGTGACAGACTATATATGCTACGGAGGCGAAAACAATGTGTGGGGATGCCGCATCAAAACATTCGTCCCTATCACTTCATTGTTACTTCCCCGCAACCTCCTCATTACTTCCTTCTCGCTTCTCCATTACTTCTTAATTACTTCCCTATTACTTCCTTTTCACTTCCCCAAAACTCATACTATAGGCAGACTCATGCCGTTGATTTTGCGGTAGAGGTCGAGGGCGAAGACGTCGGTCATGCCGCTGATGTAGTCGAGCACGGCCATGAGTCGGCCATAGAGGGTGGGTGCCTTGATGTCGTACTGGCTGCTGACACGGTTGATGAGCAACTGGCTGAAGGCCCTGTCGCTGTGGGTCACGGCCTCGACCATGAGGTCGATGAGCGTGGTGACAACCTTGAAGCCCGCTATCTCGATGTCCACCACGTCCTTGCTGCAGTATATCTTGCTGAATGCGACGTCCACACAGTCGCGGTAGGCCTGGTGGGGTGTGGGGTTGATGTGGTCGATGAGAGTGCCCTCGAAGCATCCCTCGAGTATTTCCTGCTCATGCTCGACAAACACACGCACGCACTCACCCTCGAGGCAGTTGATGGCACACGAGCGTAGGTAGACCACCTGTTCGTTGGCATCGCCTATGGTGCGCATGCGCGAGAGGATGTTGTTACGCTGCTTCTCGTCGAAGAATCCCATCAAGAGACGCTGTGTATCGGCCAGTGTCAGAATCTTGAGTTTGTAGGCATCCTCGATGTCCATAATCTCATAGCAGATGTCGTCGGCAGCCTCCACCAGATAGACCAGCGGATGGCGTGCATAGCGATAGGTGCCGTCGGGACTTGCCTTGCGAATAATGCCCAATTCATCGGCGATTCGCTGATAGTCGGGTATCTCGCTGCAGAAGAATCCAAACTTCCTCTTGCCCCTTGCCAGATTGCTGCTATAGGGATACTTCACGATGCTGGCCAGAGTGCTGTATGTCATCACAAATCCCCCCTTGCGGCGCCCCACAAACTGGTGGGTGAGCAGACGGAAGGCATTGGCGTTGCCCTCGAAGTGGGTGAGGTCGTTCCACTGCTCATCGCTCAGGCGGTCGCCTGTCTCCGGGCATACATAGTCCTTGAGCCACTGTCCGTCCCCCTCGCTGAAGTACGTGCCGATGGCTTTCTCGCCGCTGTGGCCAAAGGGAGGATTGCCCAGATCGTGGGCCAGACAAGCCGCGCTGACAATGCTCCCAAGTTCGGTGAAATGGGTGTTTTTCAGTTCTGGATGCTTCTCCAGCAGCAGACGGCTCACGTCGTTGCCCAGACTGCGCCCCACGCTGCTCACCTCGAGGCTATGCGTCAGACGGTTGTGCACGAAGACGCTGCCCGGCAAGGGGAACACCTGCGTCTTGTTTTGGAGTCGGCGGAAGGGGGCCGAGAAGATGAGGCGGTCGAAGTCGCGTTGAAATTCGGTGCGGTCGTCCTCCTTCGTAGGCAGTTCTTCGTTGCCCAGTCGTTTGTTGGAGAGGAGTTGATTCCAGTTCATCATAGCAGTCATTCTTTTGTTGTCTGGGTGCAAAATTACGTCTTTTAGTTATCTTTATCAAGGTTTATGTGCCTAATGTGGCGGGAAAGTAGTAATTTTGTGCCCTCAATACATTATTTATAACGCATACCAAGTATGAAGATACGCATTATCAACGGTAGCCACCATCCCCTGCCAGCCTATGCCACCGAGCTCTCGGCCGGTGTAGACCTTCGCGCCAATCTGGACAGTCCCATCACGCTCAATCCCCTGCAGCGATGCCTCGTGCCCACCGGTCTGCGCATGGCTCTGCCTGCTGGCGTCGAGGCACAGGTGCGCCCACGCAGCGGTCTTGCCCTCAAGCATGGCATCACCGTGCTCAATAGTCCCGGCACCATCGATGCCGACTATCGCGGCGAGATAGGCGTCATACTGGTCAACCTCTCCGACCAGCCCTTCGTTATCAACGACGGCGAGCGCATCGCCCAGATGGTGATAGCCCGCCACGAGCAGGCTGAGTGGGAACTGACCGACGAACTCAATGCCACAGAGCGTGGCGAGGGAGGTTTCGGCCACTCGGGCAGAGGATAAGCAGAATATCACACACGTCAGCAAAATCACGAACAAGCACGTTGAGAACGAAAGCCGTACATAGACTCCTATTGCTCCTGCTACTCATCACGGTGGCAGCCACACAGGCTGTGGCCAAAAGGAAGCAGAAGAAACAAGTGGTCAAGCAGGAGCCCGTCGAACTGCTCAGCGACGCCGAGCGCCGACGCTTCACACACTTTTTCGTGGAGGCCAAGAAGCAGCAGCTACAGGGCAATGCCACAGCGGCCTTCGACCTCTACAACCATTGCCTCCGCATCAACCCCTATGCCGCTGAGGCCATGTATGAGGTGGGAGTGCTCAACTATCAGTTGAGCCGCGACAGTGTTGGCCTGAGCATGCTGCTTCGTGCCACAGAATTGCAGCCCGACAACCTTACCTATCAGGAGACACTCGCCTCGGCATGCTATGCAAGCAATGACATCGACGGTGCCATCCGAGCATACGAGAGCATGGCCCGGACAGGCACCGACCGCACCGATGTCTTCATGATACTCTCCCAGCTCTATCGCTACAACGACCAGCTTCCCAAGGCCATCGAGGCGCTGGACCGCCTGGAGCAACTGGAGGGCAAGACCATGATCTACTCGCAGCAGAAGTACAACCTCTATCTCGAGATGGAGCAGGAGGACAAGGCTTTCGGTGAGATGCAGTCTCTCTGCCGCGAAATGCCCCATGATGTGGCCTGTCGACTCGAGCTGGCCGACCTCTACAGAGGGCGTGAGCGCATGGACGAGTGTAAGGCACTGCTCGATGAGGTGGCGCAGATTGATCCCAAAAATCTGCGATTGACTAACTCCCTGATGGACTATTACGAAGCATCCGGCCAGAGTGACAAATACCAGCAGATGATGGACTCCTTGCTCTATGTGCCCGGCGTGTCGCTCGAGTCTCGCGTGATGGCCCTTGGCATGCTCGTAGAAAAGGCAGAGGAGGACACTCAGAAGGAGGAGCTCGACAGCATCTTCCGCACCGTGATAGCCCAGCAACCCAATGAGGACATTCTGCTCAAGGTCTACCTCCTCTTTCAGACTAACTATGCGAAGGCGTCGGAAGATGACTACCTGGCCACTATGTGGCGAGTCCTTGAGATAACCCCCGACGACGTGTCGTGCATCAAGGCTCTCCTGCAGTACTATCTAAAGAAGAATGACACGAAGCAGATAGAGCGCCTGTGCAAGCAGGGTATAGAGTATGAGGTGGGCGAACTCTCCTTCCACTACTTCCTCGGCGCCGTGCTCAACATGCAGGATCGTGAGGCTGAGGCCGCATTGGCACTCGAAACCGGCATCCGCCAGATCAACGAGGACTCCAATGCAGGACTCGTGTCGGATATGTATGCCCTGGTGGGCGACATCTACCACTCGCTCGGTCGCGAGAGGGATGCCTACGAGGCCTACGACTCATGCCTGGTGTATAATGAGGACAACATCTCGTGCCTCAATAACTATGCCTACTTCCTCAGTATCAAGGGCGAACAGCTCGACAAGGCGGAGAAGATGAGTTACCGCACCGTGCGCAAGGAACCCAACAACAAGACCTATCTCGATACCTACGCCTGGATACTCTTTGTGCAGGGCGACTACGAGATGGCTCGCACCTATATGGAGCGCGTGGTAGACCCCACAAAGGATGACTCCACGCTGATGGCCGATCCCGACATGTCGGCCACGCTGCTCGAGCATGCCGGCGACATTTATAGCCAATGTGGACAGACCGATCTGGCGCTGCGATTCTGGGCGCTTGCGCTGAGTGGCGACCAGGAGAATGCGCTGCTGGAGAAAAAGATAAAACTGAAGAAATACGTGACTAAATGATAGCAATAAAAGGATACAAGACACTGGTTGCCCTTGCTATGGCAGCCCTGATGCTGGTGGGATGCGCTTCGAGTAAGAAAGTGGCTAAGGACGACGACCCCACCAAGGTGATCACCCCGGTGGAGAAAGCCGAGTTTGTCAATACCCTCAATGCCAAGCGTGTGGGCCAGAAGGCACTCACCGCCAAGATGAACCTGACCCTGGCTTCAGGTGGCAAGGATATCTCTGTGAAGGGTAATTTCCGCGTCAAGCGAGACGATGTCATACAGCTCTCGCTCGTCTTCCTCGGCATCAAGGAGGTGGGACGCCTCGAGCTCACCCGCGACTCCATCCTCGTGCTCGACCGCATCAATAACCAGTATGTCAAGGCACCCTATGCCCAGATACCTGCGCTTAGCAAGGCGGGCATCGACTTCTACTCCTTCCAGTCGCTCTTCTGGGGAGAGCTCTTCCTGCCTGGCGACAAGGGAGCTGCACCCCGAGACACCGACTTCACCCAGAAGCAGGTGGCCAAACAGGTGCAACTGACCCACAAGGACAAAAACCTGATGTTCGACTTCATCGCCTCGGTGGCCGATGGTCTGCTCCAGTCCACCAAGGTGAGCCCCACGGGTACTGCAGCAGCCAGCGTTCAGGCCACCTATGCCAACTGGTCGGCTGTGGGTGGCGGACAGTTTCCCGGACGTACCGAACTCACCCTCGGCGCAGGTGCCTCCACCTACAAGGCCACCATTGCCCTGAGTGACATCAAGGTGAATGATAAGTGGGACACGCGCACCGTGGTCAACAAGAAGAAATACCGCGAGGTGAGTGTAGACGGCATCATGCGCCAGATTATGCGTTTGGCCAATTAGGTTTTAGGTCGCTTCGCTTTTGAGGTTTTAGGTATTAGGTTTTAGGACGGAAACAACAAGCATGAGAAGATACATATATATAATGTTATGCCTGCTCTTCACGGCAGCGTCGCTTACGGCACAGAATAGTGCCAAGGTGCAGTCGATGAAGCAGGAACAGGCCAAGTTGCAGAGCGAACTCAACAAGTCGCAGAGCGACCTGAGTGTGAACAAGCAGCAGGTGGGTGTCCATCAGGATACCATCCGCCAGATAGACGTCAAGTTGGAGGAACGCTTGAAGCGCATCTCCAACCTCCAGGTAGACATCGAGCGCCTCGACTCACAGTGTACGGTGCTCGAGGGACAGGTGGAAACCCAGCAGAAATTGCTCGACAAGAAGAGGGCCCAGTACGTGGAGTCGCTGCGTATAGCCCGTGCCTATCGTGGCATCAAGAGCCCCGTGCTCTTCATCTTCTCGGCCAATAGCATCAGCCAGATGTTTCGCCGTGCCCGCTATGCCACCCAGTATGCTGGCTATCAGCGCAAGTTGGGCGAGGAGGTGATGCGCGTGCAGTCCGCATTGCTTAAAAAGAAGAACGAACTGCTTGCTGCCAGAGGCGAACTCACCGGCAAGGTGGGCGAGATCAGGGCTGAGCGTCAGGCCCTGGCCCGTCAGCAGCAGGGACACAAGGACCAGGTGGCTACGCTCCAGGTGGAGCAGAGCAACATACAGCAGCGCATCAGCGAGCAGCAAGCCAAGTTGAAGCAGCTCAACAGCCAGATTGAGGCCGTGGTGGCTGCCGAGATAGAGGCCGCCCGCAAGAAGGCCGCCGAGGAGGCCGCCCGCAAGAAGGCTGCTGCTGAGGCCGCCCGCAAGAAGGCCGCCGAGGAGGCCGCCCGCAAGAAGGCTGCTGCTGAGGCCGCCCGCAAGAAGGCTGCCGAGGAGGCTGCTCGCAAGAAGGCCGAGGCTGAGGCCAAGGCTAAGGCTGCCAAGGCTGCTGCCGACAAGGCCGCCAGGGAAGCTGCCAAGAAGGCCGCCAAGAAGGATGCCAAGATAGAGAAGAAGGTGGAGAAGACTGCTGACAAGGCTGCCGAGGAAGCGGCACGTGCCGCTAAGGAGGCTAAGAAGGCTGCCGACAAGGCGGCCAAGGCGGCCAAGGCCGCTGCCGACAAGGCTGCCAAGGCCGCCAAGGATGCAACAGCAGCACCCACACCTGCCCCCACACCCACACCTGCCCCCGCTGCGGCAAGTGCCAACAGTCTGTTTGAGCAGAACAGAGGTCGTCTGCCTGTGCCCATCACGGGTTCGTATACCATCGGCACGAAGTTTGGTGTCCACAATGTGCAGGAGCATGTCAAGGTAGACAGCAAGGGTGTCGACTATGTGGGTCATCCTGGTGCCCAGGCTCGTGCCATCTTTGATGGTGAGGTCACCTACGTCTTCCAGTTTGGCAGCACCAAGAATGTGCTGGTGCGCCATGGCAGCTACATCTCCGTATACTGCAACCTGAGCAGCGTATCGGTCAAGAAGGGCCAGCATGTCAGTGCCCGTACCCCCCTCGGAAGCGTGGCAACGGATGAGAACGGCACCTGCACTCTCCACTTCCAGCTCCGCAAGGAGACCTCAAAGCTCAATCCCGAGCAGTGGATAGGCAGATAGCAAGCCCAAATGCCCCCTCCTGACCTCCCCCAAGGGGGAGGGACAAAGGGTAAAACGGAAGGGTTGTTAAGGGTATAAAAGGGGAGTTAAAGAGCTATAAAGGGACGAGTGTCTTGCTGGTATCAACGGAGGTGTCGTCCCTTTATAGCACGAGTGCAGCGAGTTAACTCCCCTTTGTTACCTTTTATGGCCCAAGTCCAAAGACCTCAAAACCTCAAAACCTAATAACCTAACACAATGCTAAACACCAGTCCGCTATCCAAACTGATCCACTCGCAGGCCAGACGCTATGGCGAGCGCGTGGCATTGAAGTACCGTAGTTACACTGAAAATGTGTGGAAGAACATCACGTGGCGTGAGTATTCCAAGAATGTGCGCGCCACCTCCAACGCCCTCCTGGCATTGGGCGTAGGGGTGCAGGAGAACATCGGTGTCTTCTCGCAGAATATGGTGGAGTGTATGTACGTCGACTTCGGAGCATACGCCATCCGTGCAGTCACCGTGCCCATGTATGCCACCAGCAGCGAGTCGCAGGTGCAGTATATCATCAATGATGCCAGCATCCGCTACATTTTTGTGGGCGAACAGTATCAGTATGACACAGCCTTCCGTGTGCTCAAGATGTGTCCCACGCTGCAGCGACTCATCCTCATGGATCGACGCATAGAGCGCGATCCCATGGATCATGTGAGTATGGACTTCCACGAGTTTCTGGCCCAGGGCGAGAACGACTATCACGCGGACGAGATAAGAAAACGCACCAACGAACTGGACCAGGACGACCTGGCCAATATCCTCTATACCAGCGGCACCACCGGCCTGAGCAAGGGTGTGATGATTACCCACCGGATGTATAACACCGCCCTTGTGGCCAACGACAAGGTGCTGCCCCTCACGGACAAGGACCTCATACTCTCCTTCCTGCCCCTCACCCACATCTTTGAGCGAGCATGGAGTTATCTCTGCCAGGCAGAGGGGGCCACACTGGCCATCAACCTTCGTCCTGCCGACGTGCTGCAATCGCTCAAGGAGGTGCACCCCACATGTATGTGTGCTGTACCAAGGTTCTGGGAGAAGGTCTACAATGCCGTGCAGGAGAAGCTCGAGACGGGCAGTCTGCTGCAGCGCAAGATGCTCACAGAGGCACTCAAGGTGGGGCGCGACTACAACGTCAACTTCCGTCTCAAGGGTGTTGTCCCCCCCGTGGGACTGCGCATGAAGTATGCCTTCTACGAGAAGACACTCATCGCCATGCTCAAGAATATGCTTGGTCTCGAGAATGCCCATTTCTTCCCCACAGCCGGAGCAGCCATACCGCATGAGGTGGAGGCCTTCGTACACTCGGCCGGTATACGCATGGTGGCTGGCTATGGCATGACCGAGACCACAGCTACCGTCTCAGTCGACTTCCATGGCTACACCAAGACCATCGGTTCGGTGGGCCGTGTCATCAAGGGCGTGCAGATAAAGATTGGTGAGAATAATGAGGTGCTGCTCAAGGGTGATACCATCACCAGGGGCTACTACCGCAAGGCTGAGGTCACAGCCCTCTCGTACGACGAGGAGGGATGGTTTCACACCGGTGATGCCGGCTATATTAAGAATGGTGAACTCTTCCTGACGGACCGTATCAAGGACCTCTTCAAGACCAGTAATGGCAAGTATATCGCTCCACAGATGATAGAGTCGAAACTCGTGGTGGACCGCTACATCGACCAGATAGTCATCATAGCCGACCAACGTAAGTTTGTGTCTGCCCTCGTCACACCCAACTACAAACTGCTCGAGGAATACGCACAACGACGCAACATCGCCTACTCTACGATGGCCGAACTCTGTCAGAATGAACGTATCAACGACCTGGTGATGAACCGCATCGATACCCTCCAGCAGGAGTTCGCACACTACGAGCAGGTAAAGCGCGTCACCCTCCTGCCCGAGCCATTCACCATGGAGCGAGGCGAACTGACCAATACGCTTAAGATAAAGCGTCCCGTCATCGCCCAGAATTACAAGGCGCAAATCGACGCTATGTATCGGGAGTGAGGTTTAAGGGCTATTTTTAACAATACAAAGAACGGATTTCTGTTTGTTCCGTTGTTAAACCAAAAACCTCAAGAGCGAAGCGACCTACAACCTAAAATCCCAAAAAAAATGATAACAATCGAACAACTCAAAGAGGTAAAGGAGCGCACAGAGCAGCTCAACCGCTACCTCGACATCCCCGCTAAGAAGATACAGTGGGAGGAAGAACAGTTACGCACACAGGACCCCAGCTTCTGGGACGACCAGAAGCGCGCCGAGGCTCAGATGAAACTGGTCAAGGGCCTGGAGAAATGGATAAACGGATACAACGAGATCAAGACCCTGTGTGATGAACTCGAGACAGCCTTTGAGTTCTATAAGGAGGAACTCGTGACCGAGGAGGAGGTCGATGAACTTTATGCTCGCACCAAGACCAGCATCGAGGACCTGGAGCTTAAGAATATGCTCCGCCGCGAGGAGGACCCCATGGACGCCGTGCTCAAGATCAACTCTGGAGCAGGTGGCACCGAGGCACAAGACTGGGCACAGATGCTCATGCGTATGTACATGCGCTATGCCGAGGAAAATGGCTACAAGTGTGTGGTCAGCAACCTCCAGGATGGTGATGATGCAGGCATCAAGACCTGTACGCTCGAGATACAGGGCGAGTTTGCCTACGGCTACCTCAAGAGTGAGAATGGTGTGCACCGCCTTGTGCGTGTCAGCCCCTACAATGCCCAGGGTAAGCGCATGACGTCCTTTGCCTCTGTCTTTGTCACCCCCCTCGTGGATGACACCATCGAGGTCAATATTGAGACTGCCCGCATATCGTGGGATACCTTCCGCTCGAGTGGCGCCGGTGGTCAGAATGTCAATAAGGTGGAGTCGGGAGTACGTCTCCGCTACCAGTACAAGGACCCCTACACTGGTGAGGAGGAGGAAATCCTGATCGAAAACACAGAGACGCGCGACCAGCCTAAGAACAAGGAGAACGCCCTGCGCATCCTTCGCTCCATGCTCTACGACAAGGAGCTCAAGCATCGCATGGAGGAGCAGGCCAAGGTCGAGGCCGGCAAGAAGAAGATAGAGTGGGGCAGCCAAATCCGCTCATACGTGTTCGACGACCGCCGTGTCAAGGATCACCGCACCAACTACCAGACCAGCGACGTGAGCGGTGTGATGGACGGCAAGATAGATGCCTTCATCAAGGCCTACCTCATGGAGTTTGGTGGAGAATAAATTGTAAATCCAAAAAATGTAAATGAGCAGATGGCATACGAGATAGAACGTAAATTCCTGGTTAGTGGTCCTTTCAAGGAGCATGCCACGAGTTGTAGCCACATCATGCAAGGCTACATCAGCAGCGGCAACGGGCGTACGGTGAGGGTTCGCATACGCGATGAAAAGGGCTATCTGACCATCAAGGGCCCCAGCGGTGTGGACGGACTGGCCCGCTATGAATTTGAGACGGAGATAGCGCTCACCGATGCCCGCGACCTGATTCGCATAGCCGAGCCCGGTATCATCGACAAGCATCGCTATCTTGTGCCATCCGGGGATGGCCGCCATGTGTGGGAGATAGACGAGTTTCATGGTGACAACGACGGACTCATCCTGGCCGAGGTGGAACTGGAAAGCCTCACGGACAGTTGCGAAAAGCCCGATTTCATCGGACGTGAGGTCACTGGTGACCGCAGATTCTACAACAGCCACATGCGTAAGAATCCATTCTGTCTGTGGAAGGATGACATTTAGCCATGCCAACTATGCTGTTTGCGCCATCTAAGCATGGCGTTTGTCATAACCAGCAAGCATACTTACAACGAAAGGATCCCAAGGAGTCAAGGCTTCTTGGGATCCTTTCGTATGAGGGTGGGCAGAGAACCTAACAGTGCCCCGGTGGTGTTGGCCGCCACGTCGAGCCACTCGCCGCTGCGGTAGGTGGTGAGGTAGGCCTGGCATAGCTCCATGAGTGTACCCAAAAGGGCGGGTAGGAGCATCACCAACGCCATGCGTGTGGCCATGCTATATGCCTGGCGCGACCTCCACATCTCCACGCCTATCACCATCGCAAGGCCTCCATACATCACCATGTGGGTCCATTTGTCGGCAAAAGGCACGTCGCGAGCCACCTCAGGAGCCCCGATGGGAGCCAGCGAGAGTATGATGATGGCGGTGACAGTAAGTAGGCTAATAGGAAATTTCTTCATACATTTGTTTGGCTGAATGGGATATTTGATATGCACAGATGCAAAGTTACAAGAAAAAATGTGTATTTTTGCAACCGAATCCGTAAAAACAGGTAAATAAACTAAATATGACAGAAGAAAAGAGCACGTTTGGCAGTCGTCTGGGCGTCATACTTGCGGCAGCAGGCAGTGCTGTCGGTCTGGGTAATGTATGGCGTTTCCCCACAGAGGTGGGGCAGGGGGGCGGTGCGGCCTTCATCCTTATCTATATCTTCTTTATGCTCGTGCTGGGTGTGCCCGTGATGATATCAGAGTTGGCCATAGGCCGACACGGACAGAAGAATGTGTCACACTCCTTCTTCACCATGAGTGGCAACTCCAGACCATGGGCTTACATGGGCTGGTATCCGGTCATTGCCGGCATCTTGGTACTGAGCTATTATGCCGTGGTGGCAGGCTGGACACTCGAGTATGCCTATCAGGCAGCCATCAATGGTTTTGCGGGTAAGTCTGCGCAGCAGTATGCAGCAGACTTCGGTGCATTCAGTTCGGATGTTTTCAGTCCCATTCTTTATCTGGCCTTTATCCTTGTGCTCACAGCGGTCATCGTGGCTATGGGTGTGCAGAAGGGCATCGAGCGAGCAGCCAAGGTGATGATGCCTGTGCTCTTCCTCTGCATTGCGGTGCTCGTGGTATGCTCGTTTTCCCTGCCAGGAGTCGAGCGCGGTCTCACCTTCCTTCTCAAGCCCGACTTCTCGAAGGTGGACAGTAGCACGGTGCTTAGTGCTATGGGCCAGGCTTTCTTCTCGCTCTCTGTGGGTATCTGCTGTCTCTGCACCTACGGATGCTATGCACGCAAGGACGTCAACCTCATGAAGGACTCTATCCATGTGGCCAGCATCGATACGCTGGTGGCCGTTATGTCGGGCCTGATCATCTTCCCCGCTGTCTATAGCATCGATGGTCTGGAACCCAATGCGGGGCCCTCGCTTGTTTTTATCACCCTGCCCAATGTCTTCCAGCAGGTATTTGCCGATATGCCAGTGTTGGCCTATGGCTTCTCCCTCCTGTTCTATATATTGCTTGTCATGGCGGCTCTCACCTCCAGCATATCGATGCTCGAGATGTCGGCCAGCATCTTCATACGCAAGTTTAATATGAGTCGTCCTTTGGCCTGCGGCATGATAGTCCTGGTGTGCATGGTGCTTGGCACAGCGTGTTCGCTCTCGTTCGGTGTGTGGCAGGACATTACGGTGTGCGGTCTTGGCATCTTCGACCTCTTCGACTTTGCCGTGGCCAAGTTGCTGATGCCTATCGGTGCCTTCCTCATCTGCGGCTTTGTGGCCTGGAGAGTGGAGGAGAAGACTCTGCGCAACGAACTGACCAACAATGGCACCATCCCCCAGCCGTTCTATCCCATCTATCGCCTTATCGTGAAGTATGTGGCCCCCATTTGCATTCTCACCATCTTCCTGCGCGAACTGGGCGTGATGTAAGGCAATTAACAACTAACAATTAACAATTAATAATTGACAATTAACAGTGAGCAACAACGACAGAGGAGCATTTGGCAGCCGTTTGGCTGGTGTTTTGGTGACGGCAGGTAGTGCTGTGGGCCTTGGCAACGTGTGGCGTTTCCCCTACGAACTGGGGCGTAACGGTGGTGCAGCCTTCCTTATTATATACATACTGTGCATCTTGCTGTTTGGTCTGCCCCTCATGGTGAGTGAGTTTGCTGTTGGGCGCCATGCTCAGAGCAATACGGCCCGAGCCTTTGGCATGATGGGCGGGTCGCGACATTGGAAGGTGATAGGTATGCTCGGTGTGCTGACTGGCACCCTCATCCTCTGCTACTATGGAGTGGCTGCAGGCTGGACCGTGGAATATCTCCTCAGGGCCGGTGTGAACGGATTTGCGGGTGATAACCGTGATTTCACGGCAGAATTTACTCAGTTTGCCTCCGACCCCGTGCGCCCCGTGGTGTGTATGGTTGTGTTTATGCTTGTCAATCTGGGAGTCATCCTGGCCGGTGTGAAGGGCGGTATAGAGCGTGGCAGCAAACTCATGATGCCTCTTCTCTTTGTCTTCATCGTGGTGCTTGCCGTGCTTACGGTGATGCAGCCTGGAGCCGGCAGGGGTGTTGAGTTTTTATTCAAACCCGACTTCTCGAAGGTAACGCCGAGCACACTCCTGTCTGCTATGGGGCAGAGCTTCTTCTCGCTCTCGCTCAGTATGGGTTGTCTTTGCACATACGCCTCCTACTTCCGTAAGGAGGACAAACTGGTGACCAATGCCGTCAATGTGGCGAGCATCGACACCCTAATAGCCATCATGGCGGCGCTCATAATCTTCCCTGCTGCCTTCTCTGTCAATATCGAGCCCGGTGCGGGTCCCTCGCTGGTGTTCATCACCCTGCCAAATGTCTTCCAGCAGTTGTTTGCAGCACGTCCCGTGTTGGGTTACTGCTTCGCCCTCTTGTTCTACCTCCTCTTAGTCCTCGCCGCCCTGACATCGGCCATGGGCCTGCTCGAGGTGCCCACCATCTATCTCAAGGAGGAGTTTCATATTCGCAGACGTTGGTCTGCTATTGGTTGCACCATATTCTGCATCACGGTGGGTGTGGCTTGCAGTCTGAGCATTGGGGTATGGAGCGAGCATACCCTGTTTGACCTCAATATCTTCGACCTCTTCGACTTTGTCACAGCCAAGATCATGCTCCCTGTGGGAGGTTTCCTCATAGCCATCTATACGGGATGGATATGCGATGACAAACTGCTGCGCGACGAGGTGACCAATCATGGCACGGTGGCCGTGGGCATCTATGGCATGTATCGTTTCCTGGTACGCTATGTGGCTCCTGTGGCTATCCTGGCTATCTTTGTCAACGAACTCGTGAAATAACACGCTTCTATTGCCAATACCATGACACGCAACGAACGCCGAAACCAACTTATTCTCACAATGATCATTCTGGTCACTGTGGGTATCATGGTGACTTTCTTTTGGCGCACAGAGACTCCCGAGCCGCTCCCCAGCGACGAGGAAGACAGTCTGTATGCAGAATGGCTTAGTAAGTATCATCCTGACTCCTCGCAGGTACGCCCCTATGGTGAGCGTGGCAGGAAGAGTTATCCAGGGCGCAGCTATCCTCAGGGCAAGCATTACACCAAGAAACACTACGAGCGAAGGTCGTCATCCAAGTCGCCTACGTATGTAGGTGTGAGAGGAGACTCACCGGCTCCGGCCTCGTTTGCCTTTGATCCAAATACGGCAGATTCCACCGAGCTGCTGGCCTTAGGGCTTTCGCCCTACCAGGTGCGCAATGTGTATAAGTACAGAGCCAAGGGTGGGCGCTATCATCGCAAGGAGGATTTCCACCGCCTTTATGGACTTACTGTGGAGCAGTGGCAGCACTTGGAGCCCCTTATCGTCATCGACGAGAAGTATCAGTATGTGGCAGACCTCGCTGAGACGAGTCCACACTATGTGAAGGATAGCGTGAAGAGGGTGGTGAAGTATGATGAGGGAGTCGTCGTGCCCCTCAATCGCTGCGACACTTCAGACCTCCAGAAGGTACCCGGCATTGGTTCCTATTATGCCCGCAAGATAGTGGGTTACCGCGATGCATTGGGCGGTTTTGTGTCGGCAGAGCAACTTACTGAGGTCAAGGACTTGCCCCGTGAGGTGGCAGAGGAGGCCACACGATGGTTTCAGACCGAGCCCTCGCTCGTACGCAAAATGGCAGTCAATGAGATGTCGCTGTCACAACTCAAGAAGCATCCATACCTCTCCTTCTATCAAGCCAAGGTCATCACAGAGCATCGCCGCCTCTACGGACCGCTCAAGAGTCTGGATGACCTCAAGCTCTACGAGGAGTTTACAGAGCGCGATATAGAGCGCCTCAGACCGTATATTCAATTTTAATTTATTACTGTCCGGGGAAATCAAGTCCCTGTAAGGGTCGCTATAGATTAGCGTAGGGTGTCAACCCTACGTATGGCATTA
>CALZKW010000030.1 GCA_945788095.1 uncultured Prevotellaceae bacterium
TAGAAATATCGCCTTCCAGGCGATTGTATCGACCACGAAATTTGCATTGCTTATGCCAACTTATGGTCAGTTATACTCATATCACTTCGTGCCTTCGTGTGATTAATATTTTCCCGTTCGTTCCGTTGTTAAACCATCCCTGCAACTCCCCCATAAACTTCCAATTTGTAAGCGCAGAACGATGTGCACCGAAGTCCAAGAACTTTGTCGATTACCGGACCCACAAAACGGGAAAAAGCTCCATCTCGTGAATTATTCCTCCGAAAGGAGTGATTTTCTCAGATTTTATGCTTATTTTTGCCATGTCATTGATGATTTTTGCTTGTCTTGATTTGCAGCAATAAGGTAAGTGAAAAATCTGACAAGGCAAAATCCTTAACAACTTTTTGTTGTTCAGGTACTTATAAAAAAGTTAAACTAAAGTGCTGCGGAATTTATGTATGACTAAATCATTCTACACGCTGCTGCTGGCAGTAGCCACATTGTGCCTCGGTGCCTGTGGTGGCGACGATGTGACAGAGGAGATTCGTCCAGAGGACGGACCACAGGACAAGCCCGAGACAAGTATTGACCTCAAGGGCACCAAGTGGATGGGTGTCTTCGATGCCGAGGAGTATGTGGAGATCGCTGTGGCTCGTCCCAATGGTGACTACACCTGGGTGGATAGCCTCGTGCTGGCCCACGACACCGTCTACTACGACTTTGGTGCCGAGGTGAGCTATCCCACCTACACCAAGTTGGTGTACAACAAGGCCACCAACTTCCGCCACAATACCATCGCAATGTGGTTTGACTACAGGGTGGAGGGCGACTCGGTGAGTGTGGCCTTCCGCTCTTATCCTCTCGATGACCCAGGCACCCGCCAGCTCGTCATCATCGACGCCCAGCACCTCACCTCCACCGAGCATGGTCAGCAGGTAGCCCTCCAGCGCCTCAAATGAGGATATTGCGCATGATATACTATAAACGACTATGGCCGTATACCCCAACCGACCATAGTCGTTTGCTGTATACGGCCAAAGGATCAAGGTAAATTGGAGTTTAGCGGGGAGATGCGGGGGAGAAAATACCAATAGATAAAAATAAATAAGGGACGAAAAAAATAGCGGCGAATAAATAAAAAGTGAATGAGGATAAAAGGGTGTTGCGGCTTACCATCTTTCTCCCATCCACTTTTTATTTATAGTACGCCTATTGTTATATCTTTCTATATTTTTATTTATTGATATTTTATTTCATCTCCCCTATAAACCATTATTTACCCGCGCGTTTTCCGCGTACTCACCCCCTATATCCTATCCTGATAAGACCCGGGTTCTGTGTTGACCAGACCCGGGTCCTACTATACACCAGACCCGGGTCCTGTTGTGATGGAACCCGGGTCTTTCTGTGATTATATCTATCTCCTTTTACGGTGGCTCTTAGGCCATGCAGCTCTCGAATATCTTGAGGATGTCGCCCTCGAGCAGGGGCACCCAGGCCTTGTCGAGGTGCTCGGTGTCGGCCACGTGCTTGGCCATCTCGGCCAGACGGCTACTGTCTATGCCCACCTCGGGGAGGGTCATGGGGATGCCAATCTCGCGGTAGAAGTCGTGGATGGCCTGGATGGATGCCTCGCAACCCTCGGTGCCAAACACCTGATGACCGAATTTCTCGATGCGCTCCACCACCTGGTTGTGGAGTTCGCCCTCGGTGTTGTCCAGTATGTGCTTCATCCAACGGGGAGTGATGATGGCCAGACCCTCGCCGTGGGTGATGTCGTAGTAGGCCGACAGGGCATGCTCCATCGAGTGCATGGGCCAGCCGCCATTGCTGTTGCCCAGACAGTAGATGCCGTTGCAACCCAGTGTGGTGGCATAGAATATCTCTGCCCTCGCGTTGTAGTCTTCGGGGTTGTCCAGCACCACTTTCACGTTTTTCACGAGCGACTTTATGGCGCCCTCCATGAAGGCATCGTTCATGTCGATATGCTCGCCGCAGAAGTATGACTCCATGATGTGGTTGATGCAGTCTGACACACCGGCCAGGGTCTGCTTGACGGGTACGGTGAAGGTGTAGGTGGGATCGATGAAGCTCACAGCGGGGAATGCCTGACGTGCGAAGTAGGGTAGCTTGTCGTTGGTCTCGGTGCGCGAGATGACGCCACACATGTCATATTCGCTGCCGGTGGCTGCCATGGTGATGATGTCGACGATGGGCACGGCAGCCGTGGTGGGCTTGCGTCCGCATACGATGTCCCATGCCTCCTCGATGTGGTCGTACACTTTACCCTCGAGCGTGCCTGCCACGCCGGCAATGGCCTTGGTGCAGTCGAGCACTGAACCGCCGCCCACTGAAAGTATCACGTCCACGTGGTGCTCCTGGCAGAGGCGTACACCCTCGAGCACACTGGGATCAAACTTAGGGTTGGGCTGTATGCCGGGCAGTTCGTACACCTCGCTGCCCTTCAGTACGTCCATCACCTCCTCGTAGAGGCTCTTCTCGTGGCCAGGTGCTACGCGCTTGATGCTGCCTCCGCCGTATGTCACAAGCACTCGTGGGCCATACTGCTGCATCACCGATGCCAGTTTCTCATTCACTACCCCCTTGCCAAACACGAGTCGGGTAGGGGTCTGATAGTCAAAGTTTATCATCGCTTTGTTTTAGGTTTTGAGGTTTTAGGTTTTTGAGGTTATAAGTCTGCCTCACTACCGAGACAGCCCCCTTATCTCCCTCTCCGCATGGCTATTGTTAATTATTAATTGTTAACTGTTAGTTGTTTTTGGGTGCATCAAGGTATCCCTTGTACATCTCTTTGGCTTCGGCCACGCTGATGGCGACGCCGTCCTTGAAGGATACGAGGAAGGCGCCGGGGAAGTCCTGCTGCACCTGCTGTTTCATCTTTAAGGCCTCCTCGTAGTCGGGCGTCGAACCGTAGTAGCATTTGTAGCATCCGTTGACGAAAGAGACTGCTATGGGGCGGTGCCCCTTGAGGCGCGGATCGCCCTCCTTGATGGCACGTGTCACACTGCATATCTGCACGCGGAAGTCGATGCCCGGCTTGACGTCGATGCCCGGAGCCACCTTGGGTTCGTCCTTCTGTGTCGCTGCTGCGGCAGGTTCGTTCTGTGTGGCGGCGGGTGGGGCCTGGGCTGCAGTCTGTTCGGTGTGCAATGGGGTGGGAGCGGGCGTCGTTGTGGCGGCCTCGCGTGGCTTCTCCTCCTTTGGCTTTGTCTCCTTTTGGCCAAAGCCTGCAGAGGGGTAGAGGAATGGCATGCGACGCAGCGCGGTCAGTGTAGACTGCACCTTGCCGTTGCGGTTTGCCTCACGGTATTCGGCCAGCGCCTCGTAGATGCTCTCTGCCGCTGTGGCAATGCCCTTCTTACTGTTGAGGTAACCCTCCTCGTCGGGGGTGGTGAGGAATCCCAGTTCTGTCAGCACACTTGGCATCATGGTGTGGAGCAACACCCAGTGGCGCTCCTGCTTCACGCCGCGATCGCTCGGACGACCGTGTCGCGCGTACGACCGCTGTATCAGTCGGGCCAGCAGTTCGCTCTGGCGGATGTTGCGGCTGCGTGCCGCCTCGAGCTGACTGTTTTGGGTGGCCCCCAGGGGACCGTAGAATGTCTCCGTGCCCCTCAGGGTGTAGCAGTCAGGCATGGCATTGACGTGTATGCTCACAAAGAGGTCCGCCTTGGCCTTGTTGGCAATGCGGCATCTGTTTTCCAGACTCACAAACACGTCTTTGTCTCTGGTCATCACGATATTGATGCCCTTCATGTTCTGTTTTATCAGGCGTACCAGTTCCTTGGCCACCTTGAGGTTGATGGTCTTTTCGTAGCTCTGTGCTCCCTCGCAGCCCACGTCGATGCCACCGTGTCCGGGGTCGATCACCCACGTCTCGGCCATTGCCGTCAGCTGTGCCAGCAGCAGTAGTAAAATAGGTATGTAGCGTCTCATTTTCGGTTTCTTTACTGCAAAAATAGGAAAAAGAGAACAAACTTACGCCTATACGGGCAGAAAATCTTACCTTTGCACCTAAAAATAGACTATATCCAGACATGAGCGACGGTAATTTCAACAGAGCACTCCTTCCCCACACCCCCTATCAGAGCGGACTTCGCCAGGGCAAGTCTATGGCCCGTATGCATGCCGCCGACGTGCTCCGCGACATGCTCCCCACCATCAATCCCCACCTCACCCCCGATGAGCAGAAGGAGGTCATCGCACAGTTCACCACCCGCCTCTCCCGCAAGTTGTGAGGCCCCCCCCCCCTTGTTAATTATTAATTGTTAACTGTTAATTGTTCTCAGTTCGAGTATATGAAAAGAGTAAGATGCCCCAAGTGTGAGAATTTCATCACTTTCGACGAAACCAAATATCAGGACGGCCAGCAGCTCGTATTTGAGTGCCCCGACTGCCACAAGCAGTTTGGCATACGCATCGGTGTCAGCAAGCTCCGCGCCACGCAGCGTGAGGAGCAGCTCGATGAGCAGGAGAATGCCGAGGCATGCGGCAGCATTGTGGTGGTGGAGAATGTCTTCCACTACAAGCAGGTCATCCCCCTCCACATGGGCGACAATGTCTTTGGCCGCCACGTGCAGGGCTCTGGCATCAACTGCCCCATTGAGACCGTCGATCCCAGCGTGGACACCACCCACTGCATCATCCGTGTGCAGCGCAACAAGCGCGGCCAACTGCAGTACATCCTGCGCGATGCACCCAGCAACACGGGCACCTTCTATATGAACGAGATACTGCGAGACCAGGACCGCATCCGCCTCGAGGAGGGCAGCATCATCACCATCGGTGCCACCACCCTCATCCTCCGCGTGGGCAACGAACTCAAGGAGGGTGAACAGTAATCGTAATTGCCCTCCTGCTTGACATAAGTCAATGAATCACACGCTTTTTGCAAATTCCTGGGCCGATGGCTTGCTATTCTGCCAAATCATCGTACCTTTGCATCAGTGTTTTTCATGGTATTAGATTTAAGGTTAGTAAAAGGTTGGTTGTCGTGATGACAACCTTCTTTTTTTTATGCCTACGGGTGGGGTAAGGAGTAAAAGTGATTCATCAGGAAAACAGGTGTTCAGATTGGGGAACAACGGAACGAACGGAAAAATATAAAATATCTCACACGAAGGCACGCGCTCGGCATCCCCGCAGGGGTGACGCTTAGCGAGAGAATCGGGTCTAAGAAGAGCACGAAGCTAATTTTTTGCAACAATATCCAATTTGTCCCTATTGGGGCGTTGTGCCAGGAAGGCACTACAGAGCGAAGCGATAGTAACCCCGTACAAACGTAGCGAAGCGGAGGATGTGCGGGGTGAAAGATGCATCCACCATTGGTAGTGACCTCGCCAAGTCTGCGAGTAAGCGAGAGCAGAGTCAAGTTTGCTTGAACTCTGTCGAGCGTGAGCAGACTCGACCGAAGGTCAGGTTGCGTAAGCAAGCTTGGCAACACCCCGCATGGTGCTGTGGAGCATGTCCGCCATGTGCTGCCGAGCTTGCTACGCAACTCGGCCAGGTCACCATTGGTGACGTACCCAGGGCAGCGCCCTGGGCTATGAACTGCTGCCCCGTTCTTAGGCCCGCTTCGCTCGCTAAGCATCACTCTTCGAGATGCCGAGCGGGGGCGTGTTGCGGTCTACATTCTTTTATCCTTGCCCTCTTTTTATTTATTAGCTCCTATTTTTATCGTCTCTTATTTATTTTTCTTTATTGATATTTTATACCCCCATCTCCCCGCTAAACTCCAATTTACAGTAGCCGTTTTAGCAGTTGATACCATCACCCCCCCCTAACTGCAGAAGAATATCCCTCCAACTGGCCCACATTATTTCTCCAACTGCGGAGATAATGGATATTACACAAGCCAGCAGATACAAAGGAATAGGAGATAAGCACTCTGAGTGTGTGCTTATCTCCTATTCCTGTATGGTGGCGGCGATCGTTACAGACAACCGCTGTCGAGCATCAGTTTGTACATGTCGTTCTTGTACTTCTTTATCTCATTGGGCGTAAAGATACGCTCGATGATGCCCTCCTCGTTGACGAGATAGGTGGTGCGGAGGATACCGATGGTGCGGCGTCCGCAGGCTACCTTTTCGCCCCAGCAGCCGAGGGTCTGCAGGAGTGTGGTCTCGGTGTCGGCAATAAGGGGGAACTCGAGGCCTTTGCTCTCAGCAAACTTCTTCTGCAGCGCCTGCTTGTCCTTGCTCACGCCGATGATGTCGTAGCCCGCAGCAGCCAGTTCGCTCTTGTGGCTCTGCAGCGAACATGCCTCGGTGGTGCAGCCAGAGGTGTTTGCCTTAGGATAGCTATAGAGCACTATCTTGCGGCCGCTGTAGTCGCTGGCCTTAATCTCGCGTCCGTCCTGATCGATGCCCAGGATCTCGGGAATCTTGTCGCCTATTGTCATAGTTGTAATCGTATTAGTATTGTCTATCTTTGTGGCAAAGGTACGAAAAACAATCTGTAATCCATGGCTTATACGTAACAAATTGCCAGGCGCCACCCTAATCTACCATCGCTTTGCAACTATCTACAATCCCAGGCAACAATCTTTCGCTCTGTGGCCCCAAAAATGGATATATCCTGTCGCCACAGACCGTATATGTCACAGCAGCAGACTATACATTTTGTCGGGGCAGACAATATGTAAAAATAATGATTAAGCGGGGAGGTGAGATAAAAAATCAATAAATAAAAATAAATAAAGACACACAGGAGATGTGATATAATAAAAAATGTCAGGGGAATGATAAAAGACCGCAACACGCCCCGAGCGGCCCTGGGCTATGAACTGCTGCCCCGTTCTTAGACCCGCTTCGCTCGCTAAGCGGCACTCTTCGAGATGCCGAGCGGGGGCGTGTTGCGGCCTACATTCTTTTATCCTTACCCTCTTTAATTTATTAGCTCCTATTTTTATCGTCTCTTATTTATTGATATTTTTTCCCTCCTCTCTCCCCGATAAACTCCAATTTCCCCGCCTCCCTTTTCCCGTGCACCAACTTTTTTGTAACTTTGCCACACAAACGGAGAGATTATGAAAGATACACTCAAGAGATACTTTGGTTACGACTGTTTCCGCCCCCTGCAGGAGGACATCATCCGCCATATACTGGGGGGAGGTGACTGCCTCGTGCTGATGCCCACGGGTGGCGGTAAGAGCATCTGCTACCAGATACCGGCACTGATGATGGAGGGCACGGCCATCGTGGTTTCGCCCCTCATCTCGCTCATGAAGGACCAAGTGGAGACACTGCGCGCTAATGGTATCCCGGCGGCGGCGCTCAACAGCAACGCCTCGGAGGCCATCAACAGGGACATCGCCGAGAGGGCCCTGCGCGGGGAGTACAAACTGCTCTACGTATCGCCCGAGAGGCTGCTGACTGAACTCGAAAACGGTATTCTGCGCTATACCTATGGCCCCGAGGCACAGGGCGCGCTACGCATCAGCATGATAGCCATCGACGAGGCGCACTGCATCTCGCAGTGGGGCCACGACTTCCGCCCGGAGTATACGCAACTGGGGCATCTCAAGTCGCTCTTCCCCAACGCGCCCATTGCAGCCTTTACGGCTACGGCCGACAAGATAACAAAGGAGGATATCGTCACCCAATTGGCAATCCAACCAGATGCTTCGGGCGAGGTGCGCATCTTCGTGTCCTCGTTCGACCGCCCCAACCTCTCGCTCGATGTGCGTCGCGGCTATGCGGCCAAGGACAAGATGCAGTATCTGCTGCGCCTCATTGGGCGCCATAAGGGCGAGAGCGGTATCGTATACTGCATGAGCCGCAAGACGACTGATGCCGTGGCACAGAAGTTGAGCGAACATGGGGTCAGTGCCATGGCCTACCATGCGGGTATGTCCGGAGCGCAGCGCGACATGGTGCAGGAGGCCTTCGTCAACGACCGCATCGATGTGGTCTGTGCCACCATCGCCTTTGGTATGGGCATCGACAAGAGCAACGTGCGCTATGTGGTGCACTACAACCTGCCCAAAAGCATCGAGAACTACTACCAGGAGATAGGGCGCGGAGGACGCGACGGACTGCCTTGCGAGACGGTGCTCTTCTATCAGGTGGGCGACATCATCACCCTGCGCAAGTTTGCCGAGGAGAGCGGGCAGGAGGACATCAACAACGAGAAACTCAACCGCATGCAGGAGTATGCCGAGAGCCAGATATGCCGACGACGCATCCTGCTCAATTACTTCGGCGAAACGAGCGACCACGACTGCTGCAACTGCGACGTGTGCAACAATCCCCCTAAGCGTTTCGATGGCACAATACTGGTGCAGAAGGCT
Organism: uncultured Prevotellaceae bacterium; assembly: GCA_945788095.1. GTDB lineage: Bacteria > Bacteroidota > Bacteroidia > Bacteroidales > Bacteroidaceae > Physcousia. The sequence goes on from CALZKW010000030.1 coordinate 8,294, forward strand.
CTCTCTGCTATTCGACGTACGCATGAGCAAATAGGCTTTAAACTGCTGATTGACATACTGCGAGGTTCGTCTGTGCAAGAATTACTTCAGCACGGTTTCCACCAGTTGAAGACATATGGCTGCGGGCGTGACGTGCCCTTCCGCGACTGGCAGGACTACATCCTGCAGATGCTCCACTTGGGCTATATCGAGATAGACTACAAGGACAACTCCCACCTCAAGGTGACTCCTCAGGGCGACGACGTGCTCTATGGTCGACGCCAGGCACAGTTGGCCGTCATCAGTCGTGAGGACTTCACCGTGAAGGCCCGCCGCCAGGCTCAGCGCATCCAGCCCGTGGAAGGGTTCCATAGCAAGGGACTCACCGAGGACAAGGCCCTCTTCGAGCATCTCCGCCAGCTCCGTCTGCGCCTGGCCTCCGAGGCCGGCATGCCACCCTATATCGTCTTCAGTGATCGTACTCTCCACCTCATTGCCACCGTGCAACCCACCACCCTCCAGTCCTTCAGCACCATCTCGGGTGTAGGTGCCCATAAGCTGGAGACCTACGGTCCCACCTTTGTGGAGGAGATACGCAAGTATAAAGAGGGCGCTAAGTAAGATACCCCCAATGCGAACAATAGGGCTAATAGGAATTGTTACATCCTATTAGCCCTATTCGTGATGCTACATTATGTTTAAGCGGGGGGAGAACAACGGAAGGAACGGAAAGCCCCCCTCTAACTCCCCCGAGGGGGAGAACATCAGGACCGCCATCAGAGGAATTTGCCCGATTAGGGCAATACACCGAACGAAGTGAGGACGGTAACCGATTGCACCGAAGGTGCTGTCGGATAGAGGACGTTTCACATCATCAATGGTGACCACGCCGAGTTGCGGAGCAAGCTCGGCATCACTTTACGAGATACGCTCTGCATTACCATGCGAGGTGCTGCCAAGCTTGCTCCGCAACCTGACCTTCGGTCGAGTCTGCTCACGCTCGGCAGAGTTCAAGCAAACTTGACTCTGCTCTCGCTTACTCGCAGACTTGGCGAGGTTACCATCGAGGTGTGGATACCCGTTACCCCGCACATCCTCCGCTGCGCTCCGTATTTACCTACGACACAATACCATTTTGCTGGGCCGTCTCCAGGTCGGTAGCATTGGCAAAGGCGGAGCGGTTGACACCATTGATGGCGATGGTCAGACCATTGCCCACGGTGACGACGAGCATGCGGTCGCGATGGAAGCGCACGATGTAGCCCTCGAAGTCCTTGAGCGGACCGTCCATGCCGCGCACGAGTACGCGGTTTTGGGCATAGAAGGGTTTGTCGTGCTCGGTGAATATGATGCGCAGGTTGTCGAGCTTCTCCAATCGCAACAGGGGGGGCATGAGGGAATGGGGGATGATGGCAGTGTATTGCTCGGCGCTGGCAAAGTCGCGGCGCAGATAGAGGAAGACACCCGTGAAGCGCTCCCACTCTCGGATGAGGTCGGGGGCGCCCTGTATGAACACGAGGTTGGTGATGGGCTGCGTGGTCACCTCCTCCTTGTGCTTACGGCGCATGACCACCTCGATGCGCTCGTAGACATAGGTGGGGAAGTAGGGGCGCAGCATACGGCGCACACGGTTGCGGGTGTAGACATCCTTGGCAAAGAAGTAGCACCAGCTGACACCCTCCTCGATGGGAGCCTTCGACTCGGGATCGCGATCCATGAGGGTGTGCAGGCGCTCACTGATGGTTGATGGGATATTCATAGACAATTATTTCTTGGCCATTGCGGGCTTCGGACCACTGTAGGGGCGCACGCCGTGGTGGCAGATGTAGGTGGTGTCGGTGATGGTGCGGAACTCATATCCGTTCTCCTTGTAGAAGCGGATAATCTCGGGTAGGGCCTCTACGGTAGTGGATTTGCCTCGTGCATCGTGCATGAGGAGGCAGATGTCGCGGCTGTGGGTGGTGCACGAACTCTCGATGATGGTCTCCACGGGGATGTTGAGGCCCGTGGCATCCTCGCTACTCACGTTCCAGTCTACGTACTGGTAACCGCTATCCTGTACGGCCTGAGTGAGGCGCACCATGTAGAGAGGGTCGCGGGCATGCTTGTAGAACACGGTGTTGGTACTGCCACCGGGGAAGCGGATGATGCGCGTGCGCTGGCCTGTCTGCTTCTCGATGAGGTCCTCGATGCGCTCGAGGTCCTTGAAGTAACTCTCGAGGGTGGCATAGTTGGCAAAGTCGTGGTTGTAGGTGTGTGCAGCGATGGCATGTCCCTCCTGGTAGGCCTGACCAATGCACTTGGTGTAGCTGCCGCCATTGCCGGTGACGAAGAATGTGGCCTTGACATCCTCCTCGCGCAGGATGTCGAGCACCTTGGGCGTGTATTGCGACGGACCGTCGTCGAAGGTGAGATAGACCACGCACTCGCCTTTATGGTTGCACCCCATGTTGGTGCCCCCGCTGCGGCTGTGGCGTGCCAGCACAGAGTCGGCATCGTATGCCTGATTGGGCTTCTCCACGGGTTGTGGTGCAGCTACCGTATCCTTCTGCTTTATCTCCTTCTTGAGCACGGGCACAACCTTGGGGGTGTCGACCACGGCGGGAATGGTGTCGACAGATGCTGTGGTGTCTGCCTCAGCTATGGTGTCCTCTGCAGTTGAGAAGATGGACGAGGTGATTTCTTTGGGTTTCTCCGTACAGGCCACAAGGGCAATGACGGCCAGTAGATAGACGAGTTTGTTCATTGATTAATTGGATAAATATTGAATAATTTGGTTCATTAATACATTGCGTTGGTTGGTGTCGCAGATCGACTCGAAGGGGAAGCCCAGCACGACGGTGCGCCAGGGCTCGGCCGCAGTGCCACCAAAGGCTATGCCGGCGCTCTTGCCGGTGTCCGCATAGCGCATGATGGACACGGCAGAGGGATGCGAGGGCACGAGACAGTCGGGCGACTCCACAGCGTAGCTCTCCGAGTTGGGCTTGGTGTGGAAGGCGAGGGTGCCCAATCCCTGGATGCCCAGGGGGGAGGGCTGTGGGATGACGCTACCGCTGGTAGTGGCCTTGTCGTCGCGCCAAGTATACTTGAGTATGTTGAGGGCAAAGTCCTGGTCGGTCTGCTGTGTGGGTGCGAGCGGGTTGTGCCAGAGGTCGGTGGCTACATACGCACCGCTGACCATCACACGGCCGCCCTGCTTGCAGTAGGCGGTGAGTCGCTGCTCCATCTCCGCATCGAAGGTCTTGAAGGCAAGGGGATGCACACCAGGACGACCGAGTTTGGTCTGCTTCTGCTTGCCCAGTATGAGGTCTATCATGCTATAGGTGGCCATGAGACTGTCGGGCATCAGGGCGGCTGCATCGCGGCTGACGGAGACGAAGGAATGGCCTGCGGCAAGGATGCTGCTACCATGCAGGGCGGGATAGTCGAACGTATTGCCAGCAATGACCATGCGCTCGTACTCGCCCGTGCTCGAACCAAAGCCGGGACTATCGTCGTCGGTCCAGGGCACAGAGCGCTGGTACTCCTTCTGTGCTCCGGCATATTCGAGCAGTTGTCCCTGGGCCACACCATTGTCTTGCCAGGCAAGGAAACCGGCCTGACGGTCGTCGGAGGTGACGAAGTCGTCGGGTGCGCTGATGCGGGTGAACCCATTGATGACGAGCACAGGACGGCTGTCTGCCTCGCTTATACCCATTGAGAGAGTCTCGGATGGCATGCTCTGGCCACCTGCGTTGAGGGCCGTGACGCGGAAACTCACCACCGTGCCCTTGGGCACAGAACAGGTGTAAACGGTATCGCTGACCAGAGTACCATTGTCGAAATCGCCATTTCCGATGCGTTGGTACACGATGTAGTGCTCGGGGGTGGCCGTGGGTTCGTGGGCATCCATCACGGGGCGCCATGTTAGGCGGGCTTCCCCTTGGGGAGTAAGCTGGAGAGCCATGTGACTGACGGGGAGTGGCTGTACAACATAGTCGGTGTGGTAGCGCTGGGCCATAAAGCGCAGTATGCCCTTATAGATGGCACGGCTGACCACAAACTTGAATCGTGGATCGAGGCCCCATCGCATATCAGCGAAGTTCTCGTGAGAGAGGAGCTCGAGCAGCATGGCTGGCACCTGTGGGGTGGAGGACTCATTGTAGTTGCGGTCTACGCTCTTGCGACCTCGCCACGAGGGTTCCATCTGCTGGGTGATGTCGCGCATGATGCTGTTGTAGACCTCATCGCTCAGTCGCTTGCACGCCGTGCGTGAGGTGCCGTCACCCAGGCGTCCGTTGTTGGATTTGGTGGTATAGATGGAGAGCGTGCCTATCAGTTCGTCGCCGGGCTTAGAGTCACCATCTGTGTGGAATCCAAAGCTAAGGTCTACGGGGATGCCCAGGCCCTTGCCCTTGGGCAGTGAGCGCGAACCGCCTGCGAGATAGTTGACCCACAGACCCCGGCAGCGGAAGTCGTCGGTGTAGTCGTTGGTGCCCTGACTGGGACTGTAGACACTCTCCGGCATACCTGCCCACTGCAGATAGTAGCGCGCTGCCTCGATGTAGCGTGGTGCTCCGCTGGTCTCTGCAGGAATGTTGAGATGTGGTTCGTCTAAGGTGCGCAGTCGGCTTGTGGCCTTGGTCTTCTTGATCTTGGTGTTGTCGTAGACGCGCTTGCCGTCAGCCTGGCGTGCCACATTTCCCATACCACCACCGAGGCGTACGGCGTCGGCTGTGACGATGGCCCCAGATGTGGCCGAGAGGTTGCTCACCTCGATGCGGCATTGTGAGGAGCGGTCGAAGGTGAAGGTGCCGAGATAGACCCATGTGCCGCCTCCCATGCGCTGGTTGACGCGATAGGTGGTGGCTCCTCCCTTGTGGTGTATGGTGTAGTGTACATCGGGTGCACTCTTGGGCAGACTGTGGTAGGAAACGTAGACGGCATAGGGACGCTCCACGGGTACGGCTGGCGTCCACACGGCGTGGCTCTCCTTGGTGCTGTCCGTCACGGCGTCCACCTGGCGGTAGGTGCCTTGCTCGAAGGGGTTGACGCCCTGGTGGTAGGTATCGCGGTCCCAGGCAAAGCCTTTCTCCTTGCCGGTGTGCCAGTTGTGCTTGCCCTTGGTCTCGCTGTAAGCCGACGAGGCCAGTCCGCCATCATTGTCTACGATGACCTCATGGGGATTGGCATCGCGCTCACGGGGCATGAGCACCGTGGCTCCTGCATTCTCGAGCATTGGGGCGATATACTGGAGCACATAGCTGGTGGGGAATTTATCCTCGACGGCCTGCATGGTGCGTGCTCGCTGCCACTCCCAACGTGCGTTGGCGAGTTCGTAGTAGAGTCCGTGACTGCCCCACATAGCTATGTGTTTGCCCTCGAGCCCTTTGGTTGCTTCGTAAGGACGCGACAGATTGCGCATCAATGGTTGGGCACTGCTGGCAGTGGCAGCTACAAGCGCCAACAGTATGGCCAGGAGTTTCTTTTGCATGATGTAGGTGGTGTTTAGAGCGTCACGCCATTCTTTCAGATGGCTATGCGGCTGCTATCATTCAGTTCGTTGTTTGAGAGTTGCCAGCTCGCCACATTGAGGATGTGGTCGAGGAGATAGGAGGTGACCTTGGCGGTATTATCAGCCTGGAGCAACACACCGGCGTCGAAGTCTATCGTTCGTTGGTGGGGCAGCTGCCTCTCTCGAGATAACTGATGACGGCTCGGAAATCGTTGGGCATAGCATTGCGGCTGCAACGTATGTCGAGTTCCTTCTACACGAAGAATCGGGTGGGGAGCTGGGCATCCTGCTTGGCATAGCCGAAGCAGACGAGGCGTCAGGTAAAGGCCCCCTCAATGGCGGCAAATACTGCCTCATGGTCTCTTCCTCACGTGTGGCGTGGAAGACGCTGCCGAGCGATGATGCTGCAAAACTCAGATGGCTCACCTCGAGTCCTGTCTTGCCAAGTTTTCTGTATTCCGTAGTATGATTTTATGCAGGTATTCATGGGCTCGCATGGTGGAGCCTCCAGGCCCTATTGTTGTTACTTTAGTCCGAATTTCTCCAGTTTGTCTTCGTTCTCAGGATCGCTGCAGAAGGTGATGAAGTCCTTGGGTGTCATGCCGAAGAATTCACGGAAACTGCTGCTGAAGTATGAGTGGGTGTTGAATCCCACACGGTAGGCCACCTCGCTGACGTTGACGCGCTTGTGGAGCAGCATGTAGGCGGCCTGCTTGAGGCGGTAAGAGCGGATGAAGACATTGGGCGAGAGTCCGTATTTCTCCTTCATCTTGCGGTTGAGATGTACACGGCTAATACCCACCTCAGCAGCCAGTTGCTGCACGGTGAACTTCTCGTCGTCGAGGTGCTCCTGTACGGATTGGTTGATACGCTCGAAGAGCAAATCGTCGCCCGATACTATCTCGGCCTTCTCCAGGTTGGCACTGATGTCCTTGCGCTGTATGTGGCGCTTGAGGTTAGTACGTACATCGAGCACCTGGCGTATGTTGCCCATGAGGATGTCGAGGTTGAAGGGCTTCTGCATGAAGTGGTCTACGTGGAGCTCCAGGCTCTCGAGCTGGAGGGCGTCGCTGGCCTCACCGGTGAGCATGATGATGGGGGTGTGGTCCAGTTCGGGATTGGCCTTGATGCGCTTGCAGAGTTCGATGCCATCGCCTCCGGGCATCTTGACATCGGTGATGATGACGTCGGGGCGCTGGGTCAGTATCATGTTCCAGGCGCTGTTGCCATTGAAGGCCAGCATCACGTTGTAGTAGGGCTCCAGCTGCTGTGCGATGTACTCGCAGAGATCCTTGCTGTCGTCGACCACCATGATGGTCTTGCGGGTCTCGGCCTGTTCCTCCTCGGTGCTGCCCTCGGTGGTGTTATTCTCGGTGTGCATGGTCTCCACACGGGCCACCAGGCTCTCCTTGGTCTGCTCCTTCTCCTGCTCCACCACGCTCTCGTCCACGGGGGGCTCCTCGAGCTCAGCGGGCGTGAGGTGCGACATACCGGCCTGGAGGGTGATGACGAACTCTATGCCTCTTGGCTGTACGTTGTCCACGCGGATGGTGCCGTGGTGGAGTTGCACGAGCTCGTATGCCAGGTTGAGGCCGATGCCCGAACCCACGTGCTTGCGTCCCTCGCTGTTCTGGTAGAAGCGCTCGAAGATGTGTGTCTTGTCGTCTTCGCTCAGCTGCGGACCACTGTTGTAGATGCTCAGCGTGATGGTGTCGCCATTGCGGTTGATGCTGATGCGTATGCTGCCGTCGTCGGGGCAGAACTTGAAGGCATTGGAGAGCACGTTGACGATGACCTTCTCAAAGTGTGTGGGGTCTACCCATGCCGAGATGTTGCTCTCGTTGCTCTCCATGTTGTAGGTGATATGCTTTTGTGCCGCTACGCCGAGGAAGGCCTGCGACACATTGCGGGTGTAGGCGCAGATGTCCACCTCCTTGAAGTAAAGGCGGAACTGGCCGGCGTCAATCATGCGGATATCGGTGATTTGCTTCACGATGTCGAGCAATCGGTCGCAGTTGTGCTTCATCACGCCCAGGTTGCGGCGGGTCTGCTCGTCGTTGCAGTTGGTCATGAGTTGCTTCAGGGGCGACACGATCATGGTCAGCGGGGTGCGTAGCTCGTGGGTGATACTGGTGAACATGCGCAACTTGGCCTCGCGTATCTGTTCGCCCTGCAGGGCTTCCTGCAGTTTCTCCTTCTCTCTGCGGCGTGCCAGCAGGAATCGCCATGCTGCCACACCGATGGAGGCGATGATGATGAGGTAGATACACCATGCCCACCATGAGTCCCACCATGGAGTGGCAATATATATGGTGATTTCCTTGGTGATGCTGGCTTCCTCGAGTCCCTCGAGATAGGCCTTGACGTGGAGGGTGTAGCAGCCTGGCGAGAGGTTGCTGTAGTAGGCAAACTGCTCTGAGGCATTGCTTGTGCGGTTCCACTCCTTTTCATAGCCCTCCAGCAGGTACTCGTAGTGTATCTGCTCGGGCGATACGGCTCCTGGCACGGCAAAGTAGAGACGGAAGGAGTTGTCCGTATGCTTGAGGTTAATCTCCGTGGCATAGAGGATGTTGGCATCCAGGTAGTCGTCCGAGTCTGAGTAGTTGATGCTCTGGTGGGCCACCATGAGGTCGGTGAACATAATCTGGCCCTGCACGTGCTTTTGCTTGCGCGATTCCTTGGGGGTGAAGCAGAGGAGGCCGTTGTCGCAGCCAAAGAGGATGTTGCCCTTGCCATTGTTGAGGGTCGATCCCTGGTGGAACTCTCCCACGAAGTTGCCGCCAAAGGAGTTGTAATTGGCCGTCTTGAGGGACTTCTTGTCCACGGAGTATATCTGATTGGAGGCCGTCACCCAGAGTTCCTGTTCGGTCTGTGCGATGCTGCTCACGCTAAGGCCCTCCAGGGTGTGCTCCATGCTACCGTCAGCGGGGTTGTAGATGTAGAGGCCCTCGGTGGTGCCGATGAGGATGCGTCTGTCGGCGCCGCTTCCCATCGAACTGATGCTCTTCGTGGTGCCGCTCAGTAGCTCGTTCTTGATTACGCCGCTCTTCTTGGTCTTGGGGTTGTAGTAGGCAGTACTGCCCAGTTCGCCTACCCACACCAGTCCTGTGGCATCGACGTGTAGGGCTGTGGTCCAGAGGCCGTTGCTGGGGTGTATCTTGCGGTATGTCTGGTTGTTGAGGTCTATCTCGTAGACGCCGTTGCCGTTGGTGCCGGCATAGAGCGTGTTGGCCTGCTTGTTGCACACGAGAGACATCACGTACTGTCCCTGCATCTCGGCCATCCACGCTGGGGTGTCCCAGTAGCCGCTGGCGTGGTTGTAGCGCTGCACACCGCCTCCGTAGCTGCCCACCCATACGCCCTCAAAGCGGTCGATGGCTACGGTCTGTACGAGCATAGAGGCCAGGTTGGCATTGACTGGGCGTGCCGAGTCAATGTGGGTACCGGTGGTGGTGAACACGCCTGCTCCGTCTGTTGTAATCCAGTAGTTGCCCAGTCGGTCGATGGCCATCGAGGTGATACACGATGAGTTCTTCTCGCCTCCGGTGAGCGAGATGGTGTGGAAGCGGAAGCCGCCCGTCTTCTGTGTCTGCACGAAGATGCCCTTCTGGAGCAGGGCCACGTAGAGGTTGCCATGCACGTCCTCCACCATGTCGCGCACCTTGCCCAGCGAGAGGTCAAACATCATGTCCTTGAGGGCATAGGGACTAATCTGTCCGTCTGTGGTCAGCTGCCATACGCCCTGGCTGTCTGTACCGGCCAGCAGCAGGCCGCTCTTGGTGTAGAGCAGCATGGTGTAGCGTCGGCCTACAGTGGCCAGCACGAGGTCGAGCGTATTGGTCGACTCCGTGTAGCGCAGTATGGCATTGTTGGTTGCAAAGTAGATGGCTCCGTGTGCCTCGACCTCGAGCACCTCGTTTACCTCGCTCTTGTCGAGCACGCTTGCTGCCTGTGGTGTGATGGTGAGGGTCTGGCGCTTGTTGGTGTTTAGGTCGAGTGCTATGAGTTTGTCGTTGTCGGTATATGTCCACAGTCGGCCGCTACGGTCGATGTATGCCGCGTGGAGGAATCCAGCTGTGAGTGCTTGGTGTATTTTGGCAGACTTCTCCTTGTTGACGCTCTTCGACTCACGGTCGATGTAGTAGAGACCGTAGCCCGAGGTCACCACCATCAGTTCGCGGTCATTGCCAGGGATGGCGAGCAGCGTCTCGATGTTGAAGGTGGCGTTCTCCTCCTCCTGGCTCAGGCTGATGCGCTTGTAGTTCATTAGTCGGGCATCGTAGTCGTAGAGGCCATTATTGGTGGCCATCCAGTAGTGGTCCTCTTCGCTCTCCTTGATGTCGTTGACGATGGTGAAGAGAGCCGACTCCGAGTTTGAGTTCTTGGCGGGCAGGTAGTGGAAACTGATGCCGTCGAAGAAGGCCGGTTCGCTGCTGCTTGCTATCCAGAGCAGACCCTTGCTGTCGGAGGTGAGGCTGTTGATATTGCTCGTCCTAAGTCCGTGCTGTTGGGTATAGAATCTGTTGCTCTGTCCTGAGGCCGCAAGAGCAAGTAAAGAAGCGAAGATAAACGCGAAAAATCTCATGTTGGGTGTATTTTTGACAGCAATTGTTAGTATTGATATGCAAATATAGGGAAAACCAGCTGTTTTACCTAATTTTATATACAAAAGAGTGTGGTTTTTGTTTGTTTTGATATAAAATGTATCAAAAATGATACGTCTATAAAGGATTTGTATCATCTGTTGTATCGCAGTTTGTCCGATCTATGTACCTTTGCAACCGAAAATCATCAAACGACAGATTATTGCTTTAGATTAGTTTAGTATTTGGTTATATGATGTGATTCGACTCTTTATAGTCGATTGCAAAAGAAGCGCTCTCGACGTGATGTCGAGAACGTTTTTTTTGGTCCTCTTCATGCAGTTGAGTGGAAATATTATTCTTTTTCGAGTCACAAGGGGGAACTCTTTGGATGTAAATTGGAGTTTATGGGGGAGTTGCGGGGATGGTTTAACAACGGAACGAACGGAA
>CALZKW010000031.1 GCA_945788095.1 uncultured Prevotellaceae bacterium
TCAGATTATATTGCTACCTTTGCCATGTCTGTCGGGTTTGATACATATTTTGATTAGCAACACTAAGATAGGTGAAAAATCCGACATGACAAAATCCTGAGCCGCTCGGCTTTGCCGCTTGCCACAAGCAAGAACTTTTTGTTGCTCAGGTGCTTAAAAAGTTTAATTTATAATAGTGTTGCGGAATTAAGGTTTTTTATTCGTATATTTGCTACACTATGAACCGATAAAAGACAAGTAACCATGAAGAAAGCATTATTGACAATCGCGCTGCTGGCGGCAGGGCTGACGGCAAGCGCACAGGGAGAAGTGAAGAACGGTGCATGGGAAGACCGGCGCGTGGTGGAAGTGGCTGGCGCGAGCGTATCGACGCTGTACCTGCGGTCACTGGAGGCCCTGAGCGACTGGGCGGGCAGCCAAGAGAAGTCGAAGATTGGCATCGACGTGCAGGACAAGGACGAAGGCATTGTGGTATATAAAGGTGAGTACTACCTGGGCAACGCCAAGGCCAACCTGGCCCCGATGGCCGTTTGGGACACGTGGGCCAACTTCACGCTGAAGGTGCGATGCAAGGAAGGCCGGGCACAGGTGAGCGTAGCAGTTCCGAGCCTGACATTCAGGTTCTCGGGACAACCAGCCGAGACCACGGCTCCCATCGACCAGCTGCTTCCCGAATACAAGTACAAAACGAAATACACCAACAAGCGGGCAGCGCGCGAGCTTTCCCCGAAGGTGCCCACGGAGTTCGAGGCCATACTGGCCGCCATGTGTGAGCGACTGGCCAAGGGTTCGGAGGACGACGACTTCTGAACCACACTCCCCTATCCCACCCCAAGCGGGCGAAGACCTACCACATATTCGCCCGCTTTTCTTTTTCCTAACTATGGCGAAAGTGTCATAATTGGCCGTGGTAAACCCTATAGACATTTATTCGCGACTTGTATGAAACCGACTTGTATAAAACCGAACAGCGAATAAATGGAAATCTCATTCGACACTATTATCAGCATCTCCACCCTGTTGCTGGGTGGAGGAGGTGGAGCCTTCTTCACCTAGAAGTGGCAGAAGGCCAAAGCCAAGGCCGAAGCCGTGGGGGCAGACGCGAGTGCTGCCAAGGAGCTGCAGGAAGTGTACCAGCAACTCATCACCGACATCAAGACCGACCGCGACGAACAGAAGGCCTACATCCAAGAACTGAAGGATGACCGCAAGCACCTGCTCCAGGACCGCGACGAGCTGCGCAAAAGGCAGGACTCGCTGGAGGACACCATGCGCTCATTGCAGGGTGACGTGGCCCGCAACGGCCGCATGGTTGAGTGCATGCGCCCTTTCCTATGCGGACGGCAGGGTTGTCCCGACCGCATGTCCGTGACCATCTCTGCCGACGGGGCAGTTAGCCCCCGCCCCAAGTCGGGAAAGAAGGGAGGCGAAGCATGAGACGCGCCAGCCAGACACTCATCGACTACCTGAAGCGGGCCGAGGGTTGCAAGTTGCAAGCCTACCAGGACGCGGAGGGCGTGTGGACCATTGGCTACGGCCACACCAAGGGCGTGAAGCGCGGCGACCGCTGCACGCAGTACCAGGCGGAGCAGTATCTGCGCGAAGACCTGGCGGAGTTTGAGGCTGTGGCGAATCAGTGCCGCCGCATTGACACGCAAGGAAAGTTCGACGCTATCCTGGACTTCATCTACAACTGCGGCCCGAAGAACTGGCAATCCTCGACGCTGAAGAAGCACATCGAGACGGGAATGCCCACGTGGCAGACGCAAGAGCAGTTCCTGCGCTGGGTGAACAGTGGCGGCAAGAAACTGGGCGGACTGGTGAGCGATGAGGCCCCCCGTACACCATAGCGTAGCGAAGGTGTGCGGGGTAGAGGGCATCCTACACCTCGATAGTGACCTCGCCAAGTTGCGTAGCAAGCTTGGCAGCACCTCGCATGGTGCTGCTGAGCGTGTTTCGTAAGGTGATGCCGAGCTTGCTCCGCAACTCGGCGAGGTCACCATTGATGGTAGTCGTTGCTCCTAACCCAGGGCGCGACTCCGTGCCTCCGTCGGTCAGAGCACTGACCTCCCCAAAATCGGGCATGCAGTGACATTTAGTCACTGCTATGAATGCCCAATTTTGCCTGGGCTATGAACTTCTGCCCCTTTCTTAGACCCGCTTCGCTCGCTAAGCGTCACTCTTCGAGATGCCGAGCGGGGGCGTGTTGCGGCATTCTTATTGATCGTTCATGTCATTTGTGCCTCATGCGGTAGCAAACTTTTCACTTTCGTTTTTCACTTTTCACTCTGAAAGATAAACCATAATTTACCCAAGGGTATGCCCGACTCAAAAAAGACCCATATCTCAGCGCAACAAGACCCAGTATCCTGATAGTGCTAAGACCCATATTCTGTCATGCTAAGACCCTTATTTAAAATCCGCTGTGGTAGTAGGCCACAATCGACCATAGTACTATCCTTACTCCTCAATGCTGGGGAGCAAAAGTGTGTCACCTGAGGAGTTTTGGGGACTGCTCTAATCCTCCGGAGAGCCTCCGTTAGACCTCCTATGAAGGTCCTATGAGCCTCCTTGTGTCTCGAAGGGGAGGAACGGTGGGGAAAGATACGAACAAAGGCCCCGTGCAGTGTGCAGAGAGCCTTTGTGGATATGGTGTATGGGGTGATTACTTCTTAGCAGCCACCAGCCACGAGGGGACGTCGGTGCCGGGGGCATAGCTGGCCACGAGGTGGATGCGGAAGAGCAGTGTGCTGTAGGCGGGTATGGTGCCCTTGGCTGTGGCTCCGTAGGCCAGCTGCTGGGGGATGTAGACCAGCCAGTCGTCGTCGGGGGTCATATATTGGAGGGCTGTGGAGTAGCCCTCGATGCCCGAACTGACGGCCATCATGCTTGGTGCGGCCGTCTGGGGATTGAAGGGGCCATAGTAGGTCTGCGAGAACACCTGCTGCTGGGGGCGCAGCTGTCCCTCCTCGTTCTCATAGTCGGTCTGCATGAGCCAGCCACGGTAGCTGATGCGCACCGAGTCGGTGTAGTGGGGCATGTAGGCGGGGTCGCCGGCATGAGGGCCGCGCGAGAGTATGCGCACACAGACGGTGTCGGTGAGGAGCTGCGTGTCGTGGTCCTGCGCCTTGAGCAGACTCTTGTACATACGCCACTCGCAGTGGTCCTCCCACTTGTCGCCATGCTGTGCCTTGGCCTGACGGATGGCGGTGCGGGCTGTATCGGCCACCTGGCGATACCACTCGGCATTGCGCTCAGCCCAGTTGTGATAGGGGTCCCATGTGGTGTCTGTCTCATTGCAGGCCATGAGGATGATGGCTGCGAAGGTGAGCAGGAGATAGTGTATTTTCTTCATTGCTTTAGTCTTATGCTTGGTGTTACGGGCGGCAAAGTTACAAATATTCTCCGACTTATGGGTCTAAAATCGTTTTTTGTTAGGTGTGGGGGGCGTTATCTCGCATAAAATGTGTACTTTTGCAGCCAAAATATGGTTTTTCTAAGGTTGTAGGTTTTTCTAAGGTTACAGGTTTTAGGTCGCTTCGCTTTTGAGGTTGTATGACCTGCCACCTAAAACCTCAAAAGGCAGAAAGCTGACCTAACCCCCCAGAAGGGCCAAGAATAACCTCGATAAAAATTCAAAATACAAAAAGAATAGAAATGGCACAACAAGAAGATGTATTCAAGAAGATCGTCTCGCACTGCAAAGAGTACGGTTTTGTGTTCCCCTCAAGTGATATCTATGATGGCCTGGGCGCTGTGTACGACTATGGTCAGAACGGCGTGGAGCTGAAGAACAACATCAAGAAGTATTGGTGGGAGTCGATGGTGTTGCTCCACGAGAATATCGTGGGTATCGACGCAGCCATCTTCATGCATCCCACCACATGGAAGGCCAGCGGTCACGTGGATGCCTTCAATGACCCTCTCATCGACAACCGTGACTCGAAGAAGCGCTATCGTGCTGACGTGCTCATCGAGGACAAGATGGCCAAGTATGACGAGCAGATAGAGAAGGAGGTGGCCAAGGCTGCCAAGCGCTTCAAGGAGAACTTCGACGAGGCTCAGTATCGTGCCACCAGTCCCAAGGTGCAGGAGCTGGCCGAGAAGCGCGATGCATTGCACAAGCGCTTCCAGGAGGTGATGAACGCTGAGGGCGGCATCGACCTGGCTGGCATGAAGCAGATAATCGAGGACGAGGAGATAGTATGCCCCATCAGCGGCACCCGCAACTGGACCGACGTGCGCCAGTTCAACCTCATGTTCTCTACCGAGATGGGCGCTGCAGCAGAGGGCACCAGCAAGGTATACCTCCGCCCCGAGACCGCTCAGGGTATCTTCGTCAACTACCTCAACGTGCAGAAGACGGGCCGCATGAAGCTCCCATTCGGTATCGCTCAGATCGGTAAGGCCTTCCGCAACGAGATCGTAGCCCGTCAGTTCATCTTCCGCATGCGTGAGTTTGAGCAGATGGAGATGCAGTTCTTCGTAAAGCCCGGCACAGAGCTCGACTGGTTCCAGAAGTGGAAGGAGACCCGTATGAAGTGGCACCAGAACCTCGGTTTCGGTGCAGAGAACTACCGCTTCCACGACCACGACAAGCTGGCCCACTATGCCAACGCAGCCACCGACATCGAGTTCCACATGCCCTTCGGATTCAAGGAGGTGGAGGGTATCCACTCGCGCACCAACTTCGACCTCTCGCAGCATGCCAAGTACTGCGGCAAGAAGATTGAGTACTTCGACCCTGAGATGAACCAGAGCTATGTGCCCTACGTCATCGAGACCTCTATCGGTGTAGACCGTATGTTCCTCTCCATCATGTGCCACAGCTATGAGGAGCAGCAACTCGAGGGCGGCCAGACCCGCACCGTGCTCCACCTGCCCGCAGCCCTGGCTCCCGTCAAGCTCGCCGTATTCCCCCTCACCAAGAAGGACGGCATGCCCGAGAAGGCCATGGAGATTATCAACGACCTGCGCTTCCACTTCAACTGCAAGTATGAGGAGAAGGACCAAATCGGCAAGCGCTACCGCCGTATGGACGCCATCGGTTGCCCCTACTGCGTCACCGTAGACCAGCAGACCCTCGAGGACAACACCGTGACCCTCCGCGACCGCGACACCATGGAGCAGCGCCGTGTCAACATCGCTGACCTCCGTGGCATCATCGAGGACAAGGTGAGCATCACCTCACTGCTCAAGAACCTGCTCTAAGATATTGGGCACATAATGCCCTACGACCTAAAAGCGAAGCGCCCTGCATCCATAGGGTGGCTTCGCTTTTGGTTAATAGGGGTGATTGGGGCAATTAGTCTAATTAGCCCAATTAGTCTAATTAACCCAATTAGTCTAATAACCTCATCTAAAAGACCTATCATGAATAAGCTATTTACCATACTCGTATCATTCCTTAGTATCTTATTCTCTCCCTCCCTCGGGAGGGCTGGGGTGGAGGGCCAGGTGGGGACACCCGTCGTGGGTGGCGACCTCAGCATGCTGCCCGCCTATGAGCAAGCCGGCGACAAGTGGCTCGATGAGTCGGGCAATGAGATAGGCGACCTGCTCTGCTATCTGCACCAGGAGTGTGGGTGGACGGCCGTGCGTGTGCGCCTCTTTGTAGACCCCGCGCGGGATGCCTACCTGGGCACCTGTCAGGACCTCGACTACGTGAAGGCCCTCGGGCGCCGCGTCAAGGACGAGGGCATGGCGCTGCTCGTCGATTTTCACTACAGTGACACGTGGGCCGACCCCTCGCGCCAGCAGATACCCGCGAGCTGGACCGACCACACCACTCAGGGCCTCTGCCGCAGCCTCTACGACTACACCTACGATGCCACCCGCAGCCTAATCGAGGCCGGTGCCCGTCCAGACTATGTGCAGATAGGCAATGAGATATCCTATGGTCTGCTCTGGAACACCTCGAACGGCAGTTACCCCAGCAGCAACAGCCAGTATGAGCAGGCCGGCTACTGCCCCTCGTGGGAGGATAGCTACACCCTGCCCGGGGCATGGCAGCGCACCGCCGCCCTGCTCGGCAATGGCGCACAGGCCGTACACCGCGCCTTCGACGACATGGGGCTTGACAGCACCAGTGTGCGTCTCATCGTCCACACGGCCCTCTCCAACATGGAGTGGACCAAGGACAACTTCTACCGCCATATAGAACGGGCCGGATTTACCAACTACGACATCATCGGTCTTAGCTACTACCCCTTCGACCACGGGTCGCTCTCGGCGCTCTCCACCCTGCTCACCACCGTAGAGAGGGACTTCCCCCAGCGCCCCGTCCACATCGTGGAGACGGCCTACTATGGCGAGTCGTACTGGCATCAGGACAACTACGACTTCTCGCAGCTTTGGCCTTTCACCCCCAAGGGACAGCAGCAGTATCTCACGGATCTCATCGCCGAGCTCCACAAGCACTCCCAGGTGGAGGGGCTCTACTACTGGTTGCCCGAAGAGTGTGGCACAGGCTATGCCACCAAGGTGTGGGACCACGTGCTGGCTCGCAGCTTCTGGCAGACCGGTGCGCAGCAGCGCCACCCCATGCTCCTCCCCCCCGAGGGCGAGGCTCCCATCAAGACGCTCTGCACCTTTCTGGGCAGTGAGGACGCCATAACAGCCCTCCCTGTACATCCCTCAGGTGAGTCGCCCCTCTACACCCTCTCGGGCACCAGAGCCTACACCCCTCGCCCCGGCATCTACATCAAGAATGGCCGCAAGGTGGTGATGTGAGTGGGAGAAAGATAGATATTCCCCATTCTGGTTTGCATATTTGAGAGAAAAATCCGATTTTTGCATGTGAATACTATAGTGTCGGACAAATGCAGATTTTTCACGGGACATATATGACTGTAGAGCATCTATAGATTCGAAAGGTTGGTTTTACCAAAGATTTCGGATATGGTTTCTATTGCTCCAGGTTGGAGCGCCAAGCACGTCGTTGGGCCTTGACCAAACATATTCCCACATAGTATGTGTATAATCCCACGCATCAGATATTGTTTTGCAATGACAGGGCCCTTCAGACGCTCACCTTTATAGACAGTTATGAGTTATGACCAATATCTATTTCCCCGACGAGAAGATTACCTTCAATGACTTGTACTTCGTATGCTACATGATAGAGCGTACGGCGCGCCACGTCAAACAGCATAATCGCTATGTGGTGGAACGTATCGGGAGGGAGGCTCTCGCGCACCAACTCTCTATCGCTCAGACCAACCATTGTCTCAACCCCGAACAGGTGGTGGCTGACTGGGTAAGCCAATACCGAATCGAGAGGGGAAATGTCGATGTGACGCGTGACAATCCGCTGTATACTGACCGATACCCTACACCATTGCAGATGGGCAAGGTGTATGCCCGCCTGATTGACTCTGTCACACCCGACGACGGCAACTATGTTGACACTATGCTCAAGGTCTATGCTTCCCCCATCTGTGAGAAACTTGACGACTATAATTGCAGTGCCTACTACGAGCCAAGCTACGTGCAGCGGCAGGCTTACTACGATGGGCACTTCTGATATACCAGCAATCCCCTATAGCCGACGCGCGGGCCGACTATAGGGGGTTGCTGTATGTTGGCGAGGGTATGTTATTTCTTGATGACAGGCACCACCAGGGCACCCAGGATGAGGAGGGCACCGGCCACGTACATCATGGCACTCTGGGTGCCGCCCACGAGGGTGAGCAGTGTGCCGCCTGCCATGGCTGCTATGATCTGGGGCAGGCAGATGGTGCAGTTGAAGAGGCCCAGATAGGCGCCCATGTGACCGTGGCCCTGCAGGGCATTGGTGACAAAGGCAAAGGGCATGGCCAGCATGGCGGCCCAGGCTGCGCCAATCATGAGGAAGGGCACAAACATCAGATACTTGTCGGCCACGAAGGGGATGAGCGCGAAGCCCACACCGCCCACGATGAGGCTCACGGCATAGGCCACCTTCGTGTTCTTGAACTGTGGCAGAATGACCGCCCACACCACGCTACCGATGGCCTGCACGGCATAGAGCAGGCCCACCCAGTCGCCTGAGTCCTGATAGGCCTGCGACGAGGCATCGGTGGTGCCCCACACGGTCTCGGCCACGGCGCCGTTGACGTAGCTCCACATGTACATGAAGGCTGCCCAACAGAAGAACTGCACAAGGCCTACCTTCCAGAAGGTGGAGGGAGCATTGACCAGCAGTTTGACCCACGAGGGTGCCTTCTCCTCCTTCTCCTTGCTGCCATTGTATTTGTCAAACTCCTCGGGCTTCCACTCCTTGACCGTCAGGGTGGTGTAGATGACGCAGAGAATGAGGATGGCCGAGCCTACGTAGAAGGCCCAGATGACACTATCGGGTACGACACCCTCGGCGGCGGTGTTGCTCAGGCCGATGACCTGGGTGAAGATGATGGGCAGGATAAACCCCACCACGCTACCCGCATTGCAGAGGAAGGACTGGATGCTGTAGGCCTTGGCCTTCTGCTCCTCGTTGACCATATCGCCCACCATCATCTTGAAGGGTTGCATGGCCATGTTGAGGCTCGTGTCGAGCAGCATGAGCATGATGAGGCCAAAGAACATGGCCGCGGTGAAGCCCAGCAGCAGGGTGTTGGCGTTGTCGAGGCCCAGTGAACCGGAGTTGGGCAGCAAGCACATGACGAGCACGGCTACGGCCGAACCAATGAAGAGGTAGGGGATGCGGCGCCCGAAGCGCGTCCAGGTGTTGTCGCTGGCCGTGCCCACGATGGGCTGCACGATCATGCCCATCAGTGGGGGCAATATCCAAAAGTAGCTCAGCGTGTGTGGGTCGGCACCAAGGGTGGCGAATATACGGCTGATGTTGGCACTCTGCAGAGCGTATGCTATCTGCACGCCAAAGAAGCCAAACGATAGGTTGAATAGGCTCCAAAAGGTTAGATTAGGTTTTTTGAGCATCTTTTTATTTACAATTTAGCAATTTACAATCTACCATTTAGTAATTTACAATTTACCATTTAGTAATTTACCTCTACATCACAGTTCGATGACTAATGACTCGCGTGGTCCCACCTGCAAGGTGCCGGTGAGGTAGAGGGTGCGGCCCGTGGTGACGTCGGTGCCCTTGGTGGCTGTGCCGACGACCTCCTTGTAGCGTGCCATGGGCAGGCCCACCTGGTGGCTGGTACCGTTGAGGATGACGAGCACGGTCTTGCCCTCGTGCTGGCGGGCATAGACATAGCATCCCTTGATGGGGCAGAAGTGGGTCATCGTGCCCTCTGATATGCACTTCTGGCCCTGGCGCCAGTGCAGCAGGGTGCGCATCCAGTCAAACATCTTGTTCTCCTCCGTGGTGCGTCCTTCGCGGGTGAAGCAGTTCTTGGTGTCGCTGGCCCATCCACCGGGGAAGTCCTTGCGCACATGTCCGTCGGTCACCTCCTTGGTGCCGTTCATGAGCACCTCCGTGCCGTAGTAGAGTTGTGGTATGCGCTTGGTGGTGAGCAGCAGTGTGAGGGCCTGCTTGAGCATGGGCACATCGTAGCCGTTCTTGAGGAAGCGGTCCGTGTCGTGGTTCTCGATGAAGGCCATCACGTTGGAGGTGTTGGGATAGAGGTAGTCGTAGACGAAGGAGTTGTAGATGCGGTTGAGGCCCTGCCACCACTCATCAGTCTCCTCGCCTGCAGCCTGTGTGATGCGGTCGTAGAAGGCGAAGTCCATCACGGTGGGCAGATAGCTGTTGATGGTCTGGTTGGGGCTGTCCTTCTGCCACGAGGCGGTGTAGGCGGGTTCGGTGACCCAAGTCTCGCCCACGACATTGAAGTCGGGGTATTCCTCCTGCAGTTCCTTCATCCAGTCTGCCATTGCCTGACGATCTGCATAGGGGTAGGTATCCATGCGAATGCCGTCGATGCCTACGTACTCGATCCACCACTTGCTGTTCTGTATGAGGTAGCGCATCACGTGGGGATTCTTCTGGTTGAGGTCGGGCATGGTGGGCACAAACCATCCGAGGGTGGTCTCGTCGCGGTCCACCTGGCTGGCATAGGGGTCGAGCACGGGTGTGAGCTTGTAGCTGGTCTGCAGGTACGATCCATCCTCAGGCACGTTGTACCAGTCCTTGGAGGGGCGGTCTTGATTCCAGGGATGCTCCAGTCCGCTGTGGTTGAATATCATGTCCATGACGAGCTTGAGACCATGCTTGTGACAGTCGTCCACGAGGGTCTTGTAGTCCTCGTTGGTGCCGAAGCGTGGGTCCACGCGGTAGTAGTTGGTAGTGGCATAGCCGTGGTAAGTGGACTGCTTGTCTCGGTCGGGTGAGTCGTTCTCAAGCACGGGTGTGAGCCACAGTGCCGTCACGCCGAGTTCGTTGAAGTAGTCGAGATGCTGGCGTACACCCTCCAGGTCACCACCGTGGCGCAGCGAGGGCTCGTTGCGGTCCACGGTGTAGGGCTGTAGGCCCTTGATTGGCTCAGTGATGCCGCGCCCTGATGCGAAGCGGTCGGGCATGAGCATGTAGAGCACATCGGCAGAGGTGAATCCCTTGCGCTCATAGCCCTGCTTGTCGCGGCGGCGCAGTTCGTAGGCCACGGTCTGCTTCTTCTTGCCTTGACGGAAGGTGAGTTGCACCTTGCCGGGTGCTGCACTCTGCTGCACCTTGAGATAGACGAGTAGGTAGTTGGGCGAGTCGAGTCGCACTACCTCCTTGAGCAAGACGCCATCGTAGTCGCCCAGGGTGACCTGTGCGTTGCGTATACCCTTGCCATAGACCATGAGTTGGAGGTCGGTCTGCTTCATGCCGCAGTACCAGAAGGCGGGTTCTATCTTGTCGATCACCGTCGGTGTGGGTTTAGCCTGCAGTCCTATGGCAGAGAGTGCAAGTCCCACGAGTGCGAATATCTTTTTGAGTTTCATTGCTTCTTTTAGGGTTTTTAGTTTTAAGGTGACTAATTAGTCTAATTGGTCTGATTAGTCTAATTGGCCTAATTGGTCTGATTAGTCAAATTGGCCTGATTGGTAACCTCAATAAATTCGGATAGCATAGCCTCCACCTGGGGCGGCCTTGAGTTTGAGGCGTGTCTTGCTGGTCACGGTCTTGCGGGTGATGGTATACTTCATGGGGTTGGTCTTGTAGTCGGCATCCTTGGCATCGGCATAGATGACGGCAGTATACTTCTTGCCTGGGGTGAGGAAGTCGAGCGAGAGTGTACTCTCATGACCGTTCTCGTCGCACTTGCATCCCACGTACCACTCTCCGGTGCCCTTGGCGCGGCGTGCTATGGTGAGGTAGTCGCCGGGCTCTGCCTCGAGGTAACGGCTCTCGTCCCAGTCTACGGCTACGTCCTTGATGAATTGGAAGGCATCGGCGAAGCGCTCATAGTTCTGGGGCAGGTCGGCAGCCATCTGCAAGGGGCTGTACATGGTGACGTAGAGGGCCAGCTGCCCCACAAGGGTGGAGTTGACCACACCGTTGCACTTCTCTGTCCAGTCGTGTGGACGGGTGTAGAGGATGCCGGGGGTGTAGTCCATAGGTCCTCCCTGCAGACGGGTGAAGGGCAGAATGCAGGTGTGGTCGGGGTTGTTGCCCCCAAAGGCCTCATACTCGGTACCCTTGGCGCTCTCGTTGCCGATGAGGTTGGGGTAGGTGCGGCACAGACCGGTGGGGCGCACAGCCTCATGGCCGTTGACCATGATCTTGTGCTTGGCAGCCTGCTTGACGGCATAGAGGTAGTGGTTGACGAGCCACTGTCCGTAGTGGTGCTCGCCGCGGGGCACTATGTTGCCCACGTAGCCACTCTTTACGCTGTTGTAGCCATACTTGTTCATCAGCGTATAGGCCTCCTCCATGTGGCGCTCGTAGTTGCGCACCGAACTGCTCGTCTCGTGGTGCATCATGAGGCGTACACCCTTGTCGTGGGCATACTTGTTGAGTGCCTCGATGTCGAAGTCGGGGTAGGGGGTGACGAAGTCGAACACGTCGTCCTTCTGATGGCCGAACCAGTCCTCCCAACCTTCGTTCCATCCCTCTACCAGCACCTGGTCGAAACCGTGGGCTGCGGCGAAATCGATATAGCGGCGCACCGTGTCGTTGCAGGCTGCGTGTGTACCGTTGGGGCGGCACTTCGAGTAGTCTGTCTCGCCCAGACGCACAGCGGGCAGGTCGTCGGTGTAGCTCCACGAGCTCTTGCCGCTGATCATCTCCCACCACACACCGATATACTTCACGGGCTTAATCCACGAGGTATCCTCCAGGCGGCAGGGCTCGTTGAGGTTGAGGATGAGGCGGCTTGCCAGTATCTTGCGTGCATCGTCGACCACCTGTATGGTGCGCCATGGGGTGTGGAAGGGTGCCTGTATGTGGCCCTTGTAGCCCTCTGCGTCGGGGGTGAGGTGCGACACGAAAGTGCGGGTGGCGTCATTGTAGTCGAGGTGCATGCAAGGGTAGTCCACGAGGGCAGCCTCGTGGATGTTGATGTAGAGCCCCTTGTCAGTCTTCATCTGCAGCGATGTCTGCACACCTGTGGGCGAGAATGTCTGCCAGCTGGAGTTGTCCTTGTGGGCCTCTATCACGGCAGGCATGCGGTCACGTATTTCGCTCAGTCGGGTGGTCTGCCAGGTATACTCCTGGGTGTCGTAGTCGCCGGGTATCCACCATGCTGTGTGGTCGCCAGCCATAGCAAACTCCGTCAGTTCCTCCTTGAGGGTGAAGTAGACGAGGTTCTGCTGCTGTGGGAATTCATAGCGCAGTCCCATGCCGTCGTCGTAGAGACGGAAGCGGATGACCATCTCTCGCTTGGTCTGCTCTTGCGAGAGCGTCACGGCCAGTTCGTTGTAGTGATTGCGTATGCTGGACTCCTCGCCCCACACGGGTTGCCAGGTCTCGTCCAGGCTGGTGTGCTCTGCCTTGGTCTGTGTGAATCCATTGGTGAGGTCGGCGCCCCCCTTGGCGAGTTGGAGTCCGAGATGGCTGGGGCGCACCACCGCCTGGTCCTTGTAGTCGAGTTGGTAGGTGGGCACGCCCTTGTCGAGGCTGAAGTTGAGGCGCAGCGCTCCGTCGGGGCTTGTCAGCTGCTCGTCGGCCCAGATTTGGCCGTATGTCATGGCGGCCAGGAGAGAGAGTATGAATTGCTTTTTCATGGCATTATTTCTTGATGATGATTGCACTTTGGGCAGGTACTTTCACGGTCTTTCCCTTGAAGGTGCCTATACCCTCGGGGTTGATCACTCCGTCGCGGCAGAGGGCTATCCACTGTCCCTCGGGGATGGCCTGGGTGATGGTCTTGCGGTTGCTGTTGAGCACCACGATGTAGGTGGCGTCGCTGCGGGTGAACTGGTAGGCCACGACGCATTTGCCCTTGACGGGGAGGAAGGTGAGTGTGCCCTCGTGGAGGCGTGTGCTCTGACGCAGGTGGATGAGACCGCTGATGTAGTCGAACACGTCGCGGTATTCAGCCTTCTGTCCCCAGGGGATGGCGTTGATGTCGTCGGGCGACTTGTAGCAGTTGTGCACGCCCTTGCGGTCACGCATCACCTCGTCGCCACACCACACGAAGGGTATGCCCTGGCTGGTCATCACAGCGGTATAGGCCAGTTTCTGCAGACGGATGCGCTCTGCCTTGTCGGCCTTGGGCGCAGTGGCCTTGATGCGGTCTGCCAGACACATGTCGTCGTGGCAGCTCACATAGGATATCATCTGCTCGGGACTGTTGGCCCAGGGGGCCTTGCTGTAGTTGACCTTCTTTATGTCGACGTCTTTGCGGGGCGTGGCTCCGGCGATGCCAAACTTGATGCTCTCCTCGTGGCCTGGTAGGCCGATGAGGAAGGCGCCCTTCTTGTCGTCGTCCCATCCTCCGCGCAGTCCGTCGCGCATCTCGTCGCCAAAGGCGGCTATGCCCTGGAGCTGACTGGTGTTGGCCTTCATGGCCAGCTGGTCTGCCTCGAGGCGGGGCGTGCTGGCAGCCCATCCCTCGCCATATATTAATATGGTGGGGTCGATGGCGTTGACGGCCTCACGGATGGCATTCATGGTCTCGATGTCGTGGATGCCCATGAGGTCGAAGCGGAAGCCGTCGATGTGGTATTCGCGGGCCCAGTAGAGCACGCTCTCCACCATATACTTGCGCATCATGGGGCGCTCAGAGGCTGTCTCGTTGCCGCATCCGCTACCGTTGGCGGGGGTGCCGTCTTGGTTCCAGCGGAAGAAGTAGCCCGGTGCTGTCTTCTCAAAGTTGCTGCTGGCGAGGTCGAACACGTGGTTGTACACCACGTCCATCACCACGCGTATGCCGGCCTTGTGGAGCGCCATGACCATCTGCTTGAACTCCTTGATGCGCACAGCTGGGTCGTAGGGATCGGTTGAGTAGGACCCCTCGGGTGCGTTGTAGTTGACGGGGTCGTAGCCCCAGTTATACTGAGGTTGGTCGAGGCGTGTCTCGTCCACGCTGCCGTAGTCGTAGCTGGGCAGCAGGTGTACGTGGGTGACGCCCAGCTCGCGCAGGTGGTCGATGCCCGTCTTGTCACCCTGGGGATTGGTGGTGCCAGTCTCGGTGAGGGCGAGGTACTTGCCCTTGTGGGTGATGCCGCTCTCGGGGTGGATGCTGAAGTCGCGGTGGTGCATCTCGTAGATGACGGCGTCGCTATAGTGGGCCAGGGAGGGGCGTGTGTCCTTGTCCCACCCCTCGGGGTTGGTGGTGCGGAGGTCGATGATTTGGGC
Organism: uncultured Prevotellaceae bacterium; assembly: GCA_945788095.1. Taxonomy (GTDB): domain Bacteria; phylum Bacteroidota; class Bacteroidia; order Bacteroidales; family Bacteroidaceae; genus Physcousia. The sequence continues at coordinate 14,672 of CALZKW010000031.1, forward strand.
ACGCTGTCCGTTGACGCCCACGGCCTTGGCAAAGATGCCCGGGGTTTCCTCGTGCTTCTTGCCCTTCTCGTCTGTTACGGTGAAGGTGTAGAATCGTCCCTCGAGGTTGAGGGGGATGGCTGTGCTCCACGTGCCGTTGGTGGGGTGCTTCTTGAGTGCGGCAGTCAGTGGTGTGCCGTCAGGGCTGAGGGTGCGCTTGGGGCTCTGTCCGTCCTCGTAGATGTTGACCACGACAGCGCGTGCCTTGGGGCTCCAGAGGTTGAAGTAGGTGTGGGTGGGCGTGGTGGTCATCTCGCAGATGGGGCCCACAGGCACGGGCCATGACTGGTAGTCGTGGGCCCGTATGAGGGATAGGTTGGTGGCAAGCAATGCTACGGCCATAAATCGTCTGATCATTGGTATGTGATTTAATTGGTCTAATTGGGCTAATTGGCCTGATTGGTCTAATTGGCTTAATTGGTCTGATTAGCCTGATTGGTCTAATTAGTCTGATTGGCCCAATAAGCCTGATTGGACAGATAGGTATTGGTAGGTCTTATCTGCCGTTGGTCTTGATGAGGCTTCTTATCTTCTCGTTGAAGGCATCGTCGGCCATGAGCTGCTCGATGGTCATGTGCATGCGGTAGCGCCAGTAGTGGCGTGGGTTGGCGGGCACATTGATGCGCTCGAAGTCGGGGTCGGGATAGCGTCGCTCCTCGTCGATGCTGAGCCAGTCTTGCAGACTGAGCAGGCAGAGCATGCTGGGGCATTCGAGGTGGGCTGTCACCACCTCTTCGGCCAGCCATCCTGGCATGGGGTGGGGGGCAGGTCCGCGGTGTCCGAGGGCCTCGTTGTAGAAGCGCTGTGCCACGTTCCAGTCCTCCTCCCACCATCCGCGCAGGGTCGACATGTCGTGGGTGCTGATGGTGGCCACGCTGCGGTAGGGGTTCTCCCAGAGGTGTCCGAAGGCGTAGGCGGGATTCTTGGGCATGGACTGTATCTCGAGGGTGAGTATCTTGAGGTCGTTCATCACCCAGGGCACACAGTCGGGCACCATGCCGAGGTCCTCGGCACACACGAGCATGCGTGTGGCGCTGGTGAGCACGGGCAGTTTCTTCATGGCCTCGCCATACCAGAACTGGTTGTGGCGGTGGTAGAAGTACTGATTGTAGAGGGTGTTGAAGGCGGCCTTGTCCTCCTCGTTGAGTGTCTTGTAGAAGTAGTCGGTCTGGGCACTGATGCGTGGGTGGTACATGTTGTCGTGCTTGCGGTCCACCACGAAGAGCACATTGCTGATGAGCGTGTAGAGACCATCGCGTATGCAAGTGGCCTTGGCTGCCTCCTCTTCGTTGGCACTCTTGCAAGCCTGGCTCAGGGCAGCCTCCACCTTGCGCTGTGTGTTGTATTCGGCCTTCATGCGATACTGGCCGTAGCCGTCCTCGTCGAGATAGGTGGCGATGACCTCAGGGGCGAGTGTGCCGAAGATGTCCTCCACCACCCAGTCGGCGATGTAGGGGCGGGTGAAGTTGTCGTGCCAGGTGAGTCCGTAGCTCTCTATCTCCTCCACACACATGGGCATGGCGGGGGCAAACTGGCCCAGCAGGCCGTGCACGCTGTGGAGGGGTATCTCCCAAATGCGGAAGAAGCCCAGCACGTGGTCGATGCGGTAGGCGTCAAAGTACTCGGCCATCTTGCGGAATCGGCGCAGCCACCACTGGCATCCGTCCTCCATCATGCGCTCCCAGTTGTAGGTGGGGAATCCCCAGTTCTGACCATTGGCGCTGAAGGCATCGGGTGGAGCACCAGCCTGTCCGTTGAGGTTGAAGTAGTGTGGCTCTACCCATGCCTCCACGCTGTTGCGGCTGATGCCGATGGGGATGTCGCCCTTGATGACCACGCCCTTGCTGCGTGCATACTGGCTGGCCTCGGTGAGCTGTATGTGGAGGATGTACTGGATGAAGCAGTAGAAGTCGATCTCCTCGCGGCTCTTGCTGCCCTCCTCCATGAGAGCCTCCACAGCCTTGGCGTCGTAGGTGCTGAGTGTCTGCCAGATGCGGAAATCGGGTGTGCCATAGAGGTCGCGCAGGTGGCTGAAGGCGGCATAGGCCACGAGCCAGTAGGCATTCTTCTGGTAGAAGTCCTTATAGTCGTCAGAGGCCAGCATGGAGGCGCCTTCCTGCTCGAAGAGTCGGCGCAGGTAGCTGCGCTTGGCGTCGTTGACCTTCTCGTAGTCTATCTGGGGCAGCACGTTGAGCTTTTCGCGCAGAGCCTTGTAGGTGGTACGCATGGCTGCGTCCTTGAGCTCAGGCAGAGCGCTGAGGTCTACATACATGGGGTGGAAGGCATAGATGCTGATGCTGTTGTAGGGGTATGAGTCCTGCCAGGTGTTGGTGATGGTGGTATCGTTGATGGGCAGTATCTGCAGCACACGCTGTCCAGTGAGGGCCACCCAGTCGATCATGCGCTTGAGGTCACCAAAGTCGCCCACACCGAAGCTCTCCTCGCTGCGTAGGCTGAAGATGGGGATGACGCAGCCCGCTCCGCGCCAGGCGCCGTAGGGGAGGTTGACGGGTTCGTCCTCGATGACCACCATCTCGCCCTTCTCCACGGCATGGAATCCCAGGATACGGTTGTTTCTGTTCTCCCAGGCTCTGAGTTCGCCCGAGTCGCTGATGGTGAAGTATTTATACTCCACCATGCCGCTCAACTGGTCTGCGTCGATGACGAAACTCCACTCGTTGGGTGTCTCCTCTCTGAGTGGGATGGCATTCTTGATCTGCCATTTGCCCAGTGCCTCCTGGTTGCCCAGCACCACGAGGTGCTCTCCGTCGGGCACTTCGCTGGCATTGACACATATCTTGATATACTTCTTGCCCTCGGTCAGTTCGTCGGTCTCGCCAGCGGTCTGTCCGTGTCGTGCGAATGCCTCGGTGAAGGCAGATGTATAGCGGTAGGCATTCTCGGGCAGGTCGCGCCATTTGTCGAGCATGGTCATGGTGACGAGTCGTGGCAGCGCTATGGTGTGTCTGCTGGCTGTCCACTCCTCGCGCTTCAGAATGTCGTCGCGCATGATGCGGTATGCATAGTCCAGGCGCTGGCTGTCGATGGGCGCATTGGTCTGTCCTCGCCAGATGATGCCATCGCTGGTGGTCATGCTGACGTCTTCGGTGATGACTCGACCCTCTGTGGTCGTGTACACGAGGTGAGCCACTACGCTCTCCCCCCATGTGGTACGGTATTCGAGTTGGAAATTCAGTTTCATGGTCTTTATTGGTTTGTAATTTGCCGCTAAATTACGACAAATCTCCCTCCCGTGCCTATATATATAGTAAATAAGGTGTGTTAATCTGCACGCAAACGTTTGCAGTAGCACCTTCCAGTCTGACCATGCCAAAGTCGTCTATGATAAGCAGGTTGTGTGCGTTGAGCTTGCGGAAGAAGTTGGTCTCTCGTCCTTCGAGATGTACGAGTTTGAGGTTCTCGATGAGCATGTTCATCGTGAAGTAAAGCACCTTGATTCCATTGCGGCATGCCCTGTCACCCAGCGCACAGACTACTAGGACATGATTGTTATTTAGCAAAGATAAAATCTTTATAGCGTTTTCTGCGTAACACGATGTTACGTTACGCATGAGTATTCTTAGTTTTGAGGCAATAGCAAAGAATTCCCCTCAAAACGGGTTATTGAAATTATCAAAATGATTCCTGCACACCTCGATTTCGTTAATTCCGATAACCTTTAGTGAGTGAGAAATATACCTTTGCACCATCTAATACAAAAAGTATGGAGCAAACGAACCCAAATCTCAGTACAGATTTTGTCAAGGACATGCTGGCTGAATCTCCTGCAAAGGAGCCGAAGGCGGTGGTGGCAGACCGCATTCCTAAACTGCCAAAGAACGGCTGGGTGGAGAAGGTCGATAAGGACCGCTTCCGCAAGACAGCTCTCGGCCTGCAGATCTGCAACCAAATGATGAAGGTGGCCTTGTAGAGAAT